>JAGRJL010000224.1:0-3504 GCA_020442775.1 Lysobacterales bacterium
ACAACCTCCTGGGCCCAACCAGGCGGTCAACGCGACTGCCGGGGAGTTCCTTGCGATGATCCAGTTGTTCCCGCGCGGCAGCGCGTTACCTAGTCGTTAGGCAAAGAAGATGACCGGAGAAGCAGCGCGCATTCTTTCGCATGTGCCGAACAGTGGCATCGTTCAGATGCCTGGACGCAGATTTCCGGGCATTGTGATGCAAGGCGATACCCTGTCGAATGTATTCGATGCGGTCGTATTTGCGCTCGACGATGCGAAGGTCCGGAGAGACGAGGATACGTACTACGAGTTGTTGATGTTTGCGGAGACGCTTCAGGGGCAGCTTCAGCACTATGAGCAAACGCTTTCCGGAATCAGTATGCCGTTGCCCTATACGCGGTCGATCAACGAGCGTCTTATATCGGACAAATACGAGGGTGCCTAACAAGCGCTTCGAGGCAGACCGCTCAAATCGCTGCGCGCTTTGCCCGGCTGCTCAAGCGCGGCGTTGGGCGGCATGACTAGCGAAGGCGAATTCGTGGTCTGGGACACGGTCTCAATGGCTTGGACCGAGATCGGCCTTGAACCACGCGAGTATGTAGAAATCGCCGCAAAGCTGAAGCAGGAGGGTGCTACCTGGGAAGAGGTTCGCAAGCTCGCGCTTCGTGATGTTTGCGGTTCGTTTGCTCTAGATACTTTTTTAATCGTCCCATGCATGCTTTGGATGATCATGCCGGATTGGGGCTACGACAAAGCGTACCTGCTACGACGCAAGCAACGCTGGGAGGGTCGGTCTTTGTGGGTTCATTTTCTAAATCCATTTCGGCTTGCAGGGTACCCAACGGCGCTGCTTTTCTGCTCGGGGGTGCTCGGTCGGCTCAAACGAGCACTGGCGTAGCCATGTGCCCGTCAACCTGGCAGTCGCCCAACCAAACGCTCAACCCGGACTGCCGGGGAGTTCCTCGCGAAGACCGGAAGCCGTCGTGCGGCAGCCGGTTAGCTAATCGTTGGGCCCTTCGGGGCATTGCTCATTCGTGCTGAGGTAAGTCGTCAGCAACCGGCTTTGCTCAAGCTTGGCGTTCGCCTCCCGCAGGTCTTCGGCCAGCACCATCAACTCGGCCTCGAACAAGCACCGCTCATCGACAGATCTTGCCGACCCAAACCGCAAGCATTCGCTTCCAGCCTGCGCGCTTCGCATCTGCCGCGGTTCCCGCTTTCACGGTCGCACACCGCGGCAATCCGCACGTCCGCAGTTTGCGGCGCTTCGGTTGCGTGTTTGCCGTTTTTCGGGCCAACTCTGGTCACAACCACCTGGGCCCAACCAGGCGCTCAAGCGGACTACCGGGGAGTTCCTCGCTATGAACCAGACATTGCGGCGCGGTAGCCGCTTAGCTAATCGTTGGGCCCTTCGGGGCATTGCTCATCGGTGCTGAGGCCAGGCGTCAGAGTCCAGCGATGCTCAAGCTTGGCGTTCGCCGCCCGCGGGTCTTCGGCCAGCGCCATCTACTCGGCCTCGAACAAGCGTCGCTCATAGACGAACCCTGCCGACCCAAACTCACAAGCATTCGCCGCCAGCCTGGACTCTCCGCATCTGCCGTCATTCCCGCTTTCCCGGTTGTACACCGCGGCAATCGGCCCGCCCGGAGTGGGCGGCGCTTCGGTTGCGTGTTGGTCGTTTTTCGGGCCAACTTCGGTCATGACCACCTTGGCCCAACCAAACGCTCAACCGGACTGCCGGGGAGTTCCTCGCGAAAAGCGGAAGCCGTCGTGCGGCAGCCGGTTAGCTCAGCGTTATGCGGAGAAACTACCATCTCACCAATCTGTGGCGGAGAGCTTCAACTATGAATGACCTTACAAACTCGGTCGCAATTCTCGGTAGACCGTACCAAATTACAAGGTCCCGCCTGGGTGCTGTAACGAAAGTATATCGGGATCAGTTTCTGTGTGACTTACCCGCCTTGAAAGAGCTATTTCAATCCATCGGTGAAAAACTCTCTGTCATTCAACACACGGAAACCCCCGAATTTTCTTTTTTGATATCTTTTTCCGACAAGACGCACCATGATGGCGTAACAAGCGACCTCAAGGAGCTCGAGAGTATTCCGATAGGAAAACAAACAGACCGTATCGTCATGAGGTGGGCAGTTACCCACGACTTGCAGGGAACTTCCAACGAAGTGGCGATAACGGTTCGGATTTCCAACCCCATCAATCCTCTAGTAGTTCTTCAAGCGGCCCTCTCAAAGTCTCCGAATGATCTTGATAATTTCGAGTTCGAGCTAGGCTCGACGTGTGCAACAGTTGATGGGGCTGGGCAGGCATACGCCGATGAAATATTTCTTAGAATCCAAAGGTGGATAGAAGCGCGCAAGAAGCCCTACGCATTCACGGGGATTCATTTGACGTACTTGAAGAATGAATGGTTGTTCGATCAAGTGCTCGTGTCGCTGCTGCCTCTTCTAGGAGTGGCGGCCGCGTCACTTCTCGTCGCGGCCAAGGCCCCCGCAACACTGCACATCATTGCGGTGCCCGTTCTAGTAGCGCTTTTTGCCGTATTTCAGTCTTTTACTAGAAAACTGGCCTCAAAAATGAGTGAATGGGCCAATACTGCAAAGTACATGAGTGTTTTTAATATAACCAATGGCGATATAGACTCGATCGCTAAGCTCGGCGCTAGGTCTAAAAACAGTATCATCAAACTTGTTTGTACTTGGGGCGGCGCGTTTCTTTGCAACGTCGCTGCCGGCATCGCCGTATGGTTTCTACTTCCCGCATAACAAAAAGGTCAACGCGACTGCCGGGGAGTTCCTTGCGATGATCCAGTTGTTCCCGCGCGGCAGCGCGTTACCTCGTCGTTGGGCGGCGCGATGAACTCCACTTCAACGCTACGCGTAGCATCTTGGCTCACAGTTTTCTTGGGGCTGGCCGTGTTTTTCTGTCTCGGCCGCGCTGGAACACCCAACGAACCGGATCGTGAGGGTGTAATGCTCTCGGTTCTGCCGTATCTGGTGAGCAATCTGGGCGTGCTTGGACTTCTGTGGGCTGGCCCGTTTCCGGAGCATTGGCCGTTTGGTAACCAAGCTCGCTACTCGCGCCGGCTCTTCTGGTGGGTGGGCGGCGTCCTGGTGGCGTTTTGGCTATATTTCTTCTTCGTGTTCCTGTCCTGAGAGCCATCCATGTCCGCAACTCTCCTGACCCGCCGAGTCGCCCAACAAGGTGCTTAACCGGACTGCCGGAGAGTTCCTCGCGAAAACCGGAAGCCGTCGTGCGGCAGCCGGTTAGCTCAGCGTTGGGCCCTTCGGGACATTGCTCACTCGTGCTGAGGCAAGTCGTCAGCATTCCGCGTTGCTCAAGCTCGGCGTTCGCCTCCCGCAGGTCTTCGGCCAGCGCCACCAACTCGGCCTCGAACAAGCGTCGCTCATCGACAGATCTTGCCGACCCAAACCGCAAGCATTCGCCGCCAGCCGGCGCGTTTCGCATCTGCCACCTGCAGCGCTTTCCCGGTCGCACACTGCGGCAATCGGC
>JAGRJL010000224.1:3547-4111 GCA_020442775.1 Lysobacterales bacterium
GCCAACTCTGGTCACAACCTCCTGGTCCCAACCAGGCGCTCAAGCGGACTACCGAGGAGTTCCTCGCTATGAACCAGACACCGCGGCGCGGTAGCCGCTTAGCTAATCGTTGGGCGGCGCGATGAACTCCACTTCGACGCTACGCGCAGCATCTTGGCTCACAGTTTTCTTGGGGCTGGCCGTGTTTTTCTATCTCGGCCGCGTTGGAACACCCAGCGAACCGGATCGTGAGGGCGTGATGCTCTCGGTTCTGCCGTATCTGGTGAGCAATCTGGGCGTGCTTGGACTTCTGTGGGCTGGCCCGTTTCCGGAGCATTGGCCGTTTGGTAGCCAAGCTCGCTACTCGCGCCGGCTCTTCTGGTGGGTGGGCGGCGTCCTGGTGGCGTTCTGGCTATATTTCTTCTTCGTGTTCCTGTCCTGAGAGCCATCCATGTCCGCAACTCTCCTGATCCGCCGAGTCGCCCAACAAGGTGCTCAACCGGACTGCCGGAGAATTCCTCGCGAAAACCGGAAGCCGTCGTGCGGCAGCCGGTTAGCTCAGCGTTGGGCCCTTCGGGACATTGC
>JAGRJL010000225.1 GCA_020442775.1 Lysobacterales bacterium
ACCCGCGAGCGGATCCGTCAGATCGAGGCCAAGGCGTTGCGCAAGCTGCGCCATCCGTCGCGTTCGGAGCAGCTGCGGTCCTTCCTCGATCTGGAATAGCTGGTAGCTAGCGCAGCAAGCAACGAAAAAAGCCGGTCAGTGACCGGCTTTTTTGTTGCTTCTGGATAAGGGCCCAGGGCTCAGGGCAGAGGGCCCAGGGGTGCTTCGATTCCGCTCTGCTGGGTCCTGGGCCCTGCAACGATTCTTCCCATGGCCTCACACCGGGGATATGGCGCTGGCGAAATCAGCATGTTGAGGACGGTGGAACTGGCCAGCCCACGTGACGGCTTACTGGACCAGGCGCATTGCTGTTGTGGCTGATTGCCCTAGTTAGATCCTCGCCACCTCGAGCGAGTCGACATCGCGATGAACAATCCGGTAAAGGCCCGGCAACACCAGCAGGGTCAAAAGGGTGGATGAGACGATGCCGCCGATCACCACCGTCGCCAGGGGTCGCTGAACTTCGGCGCCAGGACCGACATTGAGCGCCATCGGTACAAAGCCAAGCGAGGCGACCAGCGCAGTCATCACGACCGGCCTTAGACGACCAAGCGCTCCCTTGCGAACCGACGAGTGCAAGGCTTCTCCCTGCAGCCTCAGCTTGCGGATGAACGCAATCATCACAACGCCATTGAGCACCGCCACCCCTGAAAGTGCGATAAAGCCGACCCCGGCAGAGATGGAGAGCGGCAAATCACGTAGCCATAACGCGAGCACCCCACCGGTCAAGGCCAGAGGCACGCCGGTAAAGATGACTGCCGCATCGCGTGCAGAACCGAATGTCATGAACAACAGACCGAAGATCATGAAAAGCGTCAATGGGACGACGATCAGTAGACGCTGACTGGCCGCGATCAGCTGCTCAAAGGTGCCCCCGTATTCAACCCAGTAGCCCGGAGGCAACTCGACTTCAGAACCGATTCGCTGTCGCAGTTCGTTCACGAAGCTGCCAAGATCGCGACCGCGAACATTCGCGGTGACCACCACACGACGTTTGCCATTTTCGCGGTTGATCTGGTTGGGGCCTTCGGTGATGGCGATCTCTGCCACTTCCCGTAGTGGGACCACGCCTGGGCCACCGCTTTGCCACAAGGCCGGTTGAGCAAGCTCATCGGCGTTGCGTCGGTCGGTCGGCAGCGGAATCGGCAAGTCTGCCAGCCGTGCGGGATCGCTGCGGAGGGCTTCTGGCAGTCGAACGACCAGCTCGAAGCGCCTGTCCCCCTCAAAGTAATGGCCGGCGACTGATCCGCCGATGGCGGTAGCAGCGGCGTCCTGAACGGCAACCGGATTGAGTCCGTAGCGAACCAGAGCCTGCGATTGTGGGGTGATGGTCAGTTGCGGCAGTCCCGTCGCCTGCTCGAGTTTGACATCCGCTGCGCCATCAACGGATCTGGTCACCGCTTCCAGCAGCGTGCCGACGTCGACCAGGGCCTGCAGATCATCGCCATAGAGTTTCACCGCCACATCCGTGCGGACGCCCGAGATCAGCTCGTTCATGCGCATCTGGATGGGCTGGGTAAATTCGTAGTTACTGCCCGGCAGCTGTTTTGCGGCAGTTTCAATTTCCGAAACCAACAGCGCCTTCGGCTTCCGCGGATCTGGCCACTGCTCTCGAGCTTTCATCATCAAGAAGGTGTCTGCTACGGAGGGAGGCATGGGGTCAGTTGCCACCTCAGCGGTTCCGATCTTGCTGAATACCCGCTCAATCTCGGGAAACTGCTTGATACGCTCCTCCAGCAACAGCTGCATCTTGACCGCTTGGCTGAGGCTGGTACCCGGTATTCTCAGCGCGTGAAGAGCGATATCGCCTTCATCGAGGCTAGGAATAAACTCGGACCCCATGCGGCTGGCAAGCTGGGCGCTCACGATTACCGATGCCGCGGCCGCCGCCAGCACTAGCCACCGTTGCCGTAAGGCCCAGTCAAGCGCGGGTTCGTAGACGCCGCGGATCCAGCGCAAGAGGAGATTTTCCTGCTCCTTGACACGGCCGCCCAGGAAAACCGCGACAGCCGCGGGAACGAAAGTCAGGGAAAGAAGCATCGCAGCGGTGAGAGCCAGGACCACCGTAATCGCCATCGGATGAAACATCTTTCCCTCGATACCGGTGAGGGCGAAGACCGGCACATAAACCAGAGTAATAATGGCCACGCCAAACAGGCTCGGCCGGATCACTTCAGCGGTGGCCTCCGCGGTGAGCTCAATGCGCTCTCCCAGTTCGAGCTGACGACCGAGTTCGAGCTGGCGCGCGCCAAACACGCGCAAGCAGTTTTCAATAATGATCACCGCTCCATCGACAATCAGGCCAAAGTCGAGCGCACCCAGACTCATGAGGTTTCCGGAGACGCCGCTTCGGACCATTCCAGCGATCGTCATCAGCATGGCTACCGGGATCACTGCGGCAGTTATCAACGCTGCACGGATATTGCCCAGCAGCAGGAACAACACCGCGATCACCAGAAGCGCGCCTTCGATCAGGTTCTTTTCGACCGTGGCTATCGTGCGATCGACCAACGAAGTACGGTCGTAGACCGTGCGCGCAACGACACCTGGCGGCAACGATTTCGACACTGCCTCCAGTCTTTCCGCTGTCGCTTGCGCTACCCGGCGGCTGTTCTCGCCAATCAGCATGAACACCGTACCGAGGACCACTTCCCGCCCATCCTGGGTAGCGGCGCCGGTGCGCAGTTCTGGTCCCTCACCCACCGTGGCCACGTCGCGAATTCGAATCGGCACGCCTTCGCGGCGGTCCAGCACAATTTCGTCCAGCGCCGCGATGGAGGTCACTTGCCCGGGAACCCGGACCAGATATTGCTGGCCGTTTCGCTCGATGTATCCGGCGCCGACGTTCTGATTGTTGACTGCGATGGCGGCTAGTACGTCCTGCAGGGTGAATCCGAAGGCGACCAGCTTGGCTGGGTCCGGCGTAATATGGATTTGTCGGGCGAAGCCGCCAATGGTGTTGACCTCGGTGACCCCACGGACACTCCGCAACTGTGGCCGGATGATCCAGTCTTGCAGGGTGCGCAGATCGGTTGGTGTCCACGGTTGTCCGTCCGGACGCCTTGCGCCAGGCGCAGGTTCTACCGTGTACATGTAGATCTCACCGAGCCCGGTCGCCACCGGGCCCAATTGCGGCTCCAGTCCATCAGGTATCCGAGTGCGTGCCTGCTGTAGTCGCTCTGCCACCTGCTGGCGGGCGAAGTAGATATCGGTACCGTGCTCGAACACCACCGTCACCTGCGACAGCCCGTAGCGCGATAGCGAGCGCGTGTAGTCGAGTCGCGGCAGTCCGGCAAGCGCCGTCTCGATTGGAAAGGTCACCCGCTGCTCGGATTCAAGCGGCGAGTACCCCGGAGCCTCGGTGTTGATTTGCACCTGGACGTTGGTAATGTCCGGTGTGGCGTCTATCGGCAGTTGGTGGAAGCTCCAGACGCCGAAAGCCGACAGGGCCAGGGTCAATATCAGCATCAGCCTGCGATGGGCGATCGCGAATCGGATTGTCCGCTCCAGCCTGGGGCGCGGCTCAGTGGTCATGGGAGGCCCCCGATTTTTCAATATCGGCCTTCACCAAGTAGCTCTGTTCGATCACAATCTCATCGCCCTGGCTGAGCCCCTCCAAAATCTCTGCCTGGACGCTATCTCGGCGACCGAGTTGGAGCGGACGGATCTCGTAGTCTTCGCCAATCCGGACAAAAACCACGTCCCAATCCCGGAAGCGCTGCAGCGCCGCCAAAGGTACCGCCAGCGGCACCGGATGCTCGGCGACCGTGACCCGAGCGCGCACTGCCGCGCCGGGACGCCAGCGGCCATCGGTGTTGTCGATTCGTGCGCGTCCGACGGTGCTTTGGCTCGCAGTTGCAGTTGCCGGGAGCACGCGCTCCAGGGTGGTGATCGTACTCACCCCGTCGCTGAGCCGACTGACCTCGATCGGCAAACCGGGCCCAATGTGTTCGGCGTCGCTACCAAACAAATGGACATCGACCCACAGTTCGGTCAGATCGGCAACTTCGAACAGCGGTTCGTCTCCTGCGATCTCGCCGACTGTCGCCGATCTCGACAGCACGACGCCATTGATCGGCGAGGTGATCGCGAAGGGTGCCAGGCTGACATTGCTTTCCACAGTGGCAAGGACCTGGCCCCGACGCACGGCATCGCCTACCCCGACGCCCACATTCAAGATCGGACCTGGAAAGCGTGCGGTGAGCCGGGCATGCCGACCTTCGATCGGCGTCAGCAGGCCCTGCAACTCGTGTTCGTCGCGAATCAGCGCGGGACCAACCGACGCTACTCGGATTCCGACTGTCGAAGCCATGTCCGCCGGAATCCGAGTTCGCCCTTCGTGACTTTCATAGTTCCAACTCGCCGTCTGCCCATCGATCCGAACGCTGACGCTGACATCGAAGGAGTGGGGCTCCCGGACCAGGGCACTGCCAGCCAGATAGGCCCCACGGCTGCTGAAGTGCTGGGTTTCGGTGGTGCCACCCAGCCGCGTCAGGGTGACCTCAAGCTCGCCGGATTCTGCGGGCAGGGGTTTGCCGTCTCGGTAGAGCCAGGCGCGGAATTCGGGAGGGACGCCATCTTCGAAGATCGCGAGTTCAACGCCCAGATCACCGGCGTGCAGCAGTCGTCCACCGTGACTTCCCTTTTCGACCTCGACCTCGTCATGGCCATGAGTGTGGCCGGGCATGGCGGCCTCCTGACCACACCCGGAAAGACCGAGAACCAATCCCAGCGTCACAAGTATCTTGGGCAGACTCACGGCGTGGCCCCCCTGTCGGAACTCGCCGGGACCGAAAGGGTTTGACCGGTCAGCCGCTGAAGTTCGATGAGGGCACGGTGGGCGGCGAGCGAGACATCCAGGCGTTCGCGCCGAGTCTGGATGATGTCGCTCTGTAGCTGAGCCCATTCCAGGTGACTGCTTGCGCCGGCCCGGTAGCTTCTCTCAGCTGCGTCTGCGGCGCGCATGAGCGCGGGAAGCAAGTCGTTTTCGATTCGTTCTGCGCGATCTATCGCCAGATCTAGTTGCCCCCAAGCTTCCGCCAGGGTGGCCTCAAGAGCGCGCTGATAGCCTTCTCGCTCGAATGCGATCTGTGCCAGTTCGGCTTCAATGATCTGGACACCGGGTAGCGATCGGCGGACGTTTCCGAGCGGAATTGATACGGAGCCGACCAAGCCCCAGTCTGACCCTTGCTGGTACCGGCGTAACCCGATTTGCCAGTCTATGTCTGTCGCGGCAGCGCTGCGCGCCAGCTGCAATCGGGCTTCGCGCACCCGAGTTTCATGGGCAAACTGCAACAGAGCGGGAGTTTGCGACAGCAGCCCCGTCAGGACCCTGTAGTCGGGCAGCTCAGGCAATCTGCCGAGATCGACTGTGGCCAGTGAGTAGTTTTCCGCGCTGCTTCCCCATAGAACCGCCAGGCGTCGCCGCGAATGAGCAGCCGAGCGCAATTGGCGCTCCAACTCTGCGGCAACCCGCAGGCGAGCGGCTTCGGCGGCCAGCGGCACCGACGCAAGCTCGATGCCGGCGCGATGCCGATCTGCGACAGCTGCTGCCATTCGCTCGCGCTGAACGAGATCCTCGCGACTGAGCGCCGCCAGTGATTCGGCCGCGGCCGCGTCCAGAAAGCGCCGCGCAACTTCGGCCAGCAAATCCAGCCGCCTCGCTTCACGCAGTAACTCTGGACCCTCAATCCGCAGTTCAGCCACCGCCGATCGCGCGGCCAGCTTGCCCCCTCGCTCGATCACCGACGAGAGCGACAAGGTCAGCTCGGCGCTGCGCACTCCGGCTATTGCGCCAGATCCAAGCAGGTTTTCGGCGTCGAGCTCGACGCGACGCGGGGGGCTCTGTCTTGCCTGGTCGGCCTCCGCCAGCCGCGCCGCTTCGGCGAATCGGTAAGCCTCCAGATCGGGGTGGGTCGCGATGACGCGATCAAAGGCGTCGTCGAGCGTGAGGGGCATTGCGGTGTTGGCGGGGGCTGGCGCGAACACGCACAACCCCACGGCGGCCAGTGCCGCGCGAATCGCGTACATCATGGATACTCCGGATCGGCTATGAAATCTTGGACAGGCGAGTGAATTCGCCGGTGATCTCAACCCGAAATCGGAGGTCGCAGGGCGCGTGAAGGCCTCACGCTGCGGAAGGTGCTGTTGCCAGCGGCCGGCATCAAGGTGGGGAGCCGAACCGATCTCAGCAGCGATCCCGAAACCGGCACGGCCGCCAGCGGCGCACAGCAAACGGTCGCGTGCAGAAGCCCTTCCAAGAGATCGCCTTCATCCGCGTCTGCGGAGGTCTGGAGTCGCTCCGCATGGTCCTGATGGTCGAGGTGCCCGGCTGATGCCCCATGCACAGCAGCGTGCAGTTCACCGAGCAATGCGGATGTGGGTTGCCATACGATTGGCCAATGCCATCAACACCGCAAAGAGCGGCGGCAATCTTGCGTGGCGATGGCGAAGCCCGAAGAGCATTGCCGCAGACTACCGCAGTACGCAGCGTGGCACCAACCGGGCACAAGAAGGCAGAGGGCCCAGAGGAGCTTCGATGCAATGCCTCTGGGCCCTGGGCCCTGG
>JAGRJL010000226.1 GCA_020442775.1 Lysobacterales bacterium
GCGATATGTCGTTTGGCCGCTTCGGTCACCACGCGAAGATGATGTTGGGACATCCACTGCCCGTCATGCCATTCACGCTGGACTTGCCCGTCGGCCATCTTGCGCTCCAGCTGGCCGGCATCGGCCACGTAGCCGGTCTTGATCACTCCCACCTGGTGGCGCTGATAGAGATCCAGGGCGGCGCCCAGCTGGGCCTCGTAGTGACTGACCGCGCCGCCGGTTTCGTGATGACCAATCAGCCGCACACCGCGCTTGCTCGCATAAGCCGACAGCGCCGGCAAATCGAAGTCGTCTGTCGCCTTGGTAAAGTCAAAGTCGTTGCCGTTGCCGAACCACTGGCCGTCCCAGCCGTGGTTCCAGCCCTCCACCAGTACCCCGAGAAATCCGTTGTCAGCGGCGAAATCGATGTAGCGCCGAGTGTTGGCAGTGGTGGCGCCGTGTTTGGGTCCGGTGGACCAGGTGCTGCGCTCCAAATGCAGTTCCCACCAGACCCCAACGTACTTGCCGGGCACAAACCAGGAAACATCGCCCAGCTGGTTGGGCTCGTTGAGGTTCAGGATCAGATTGGACTCATACAGCGCGCCGGCGCTGTCGCCGATCTGCAGGGTTCGCCAGGGGGTGTGAAAGGGCGCCCTTCTGCGCACCTTCCAGCCCTCGGCTGCTGGCGCCAGCTGGGCGCGGAAGCGCTGCGCCTCCACCCGCCGGACCCACATCCCGGCGTAGTCCACCAGCGCCGCCTCATGAATGGCGATGTGCAGACCGCCATCGGTGCGCAGGGTCATCGGCGTGTGCGCCATTCCGACCTCGGTCAGCGGGGTGTGGTTGTAGAGATACTCGTAGCGATTCCACTCGCCCGCCGGAATCCACCAGGCGGTGGCCGGATCGACGAAATCGAACTCGGTCAGCTCATCATCAATGATCAGCTCGGGCAGCTGCGGCTGATCGGGAAACTCGTAGCGGAAGCCGAAGCCATCGTCATAGACCCGGAACACCACGCTGAAGCTGCGCCGCAGCTTGAGCTGCTCGGTGAAGCTCACCCGCAGCTCGTTGTAGTGATTGCGGATGAAACGGCGCTCGCCCCAGGGCTGTTCCCAGGTCTGATCAAAGCTGCTGCTGGCGTGCGCGCTAACGGCCAGATTGCGGTCCAGCTTCTCGGTGTTGCGCAACAGGAAACCGAGCCGGGAGGGATGCATGATCGGCCGACCGAAGCGCTCCACCCGATAGCTGGCGCGACCCTCGTCGAGCCCGATTTCCACCCGCAGCACCTTGTTCGGCGACTCGATACTGGCTACCGCTTCAGGACGCTTGGCCGGTTCCAGCGCGATCGCCGCGCCGCTCCCGATCAACAGCAGGGTGAATCCAATCGCGGCCTTGATCATTGCTCACTCCAAGTTTGCGCTGGCGGCATGCTAACCAGCGCTGGCGCCCGGCGGCGATGTATACGTATGCGCCGGGGTTGAGGCAGCGCGGCCAGTCACTCAACGACCAGAACCACCGCGCTGCGCGCGGGCAGCTCGATCCGGCCATCGGCGTGATAGCGAGCCTGCGCGGCGATCCGCTGATCGGCCGCGCCTGGCGCGAGATGGACTGGATGCAGCCGATAGCCCTTGTTCGCCTCGCTGGGCAGATTGAGCGACTGCGGCTGCGGCGATACGTTGATCAGATAGAGCAACTGGCTGAAGTTGGCGCCGGCCAGGCCGGCTCCGTCCAGATGGCCAACCACCACCGTCGCCAGCTGATCCGGGCCGGTGTTGAGAAAGCGCAGTCGCTGCTGGACCTGTTCGGCGCTGGTCAACCGGAACAATCGGCTGCTGGCGCGGATCCGCAGCAGGTCGAGGAAGGCGTCGCGCGTCCATTGAATGTCGGCAGGCGCAGGCTTGATCGCGGAGTTGGCCAGCAGCGGGCGCATGTAGCTCCAGCTGCTCTGGTTGTCCTGCGCGGGCGGTAGCCCGGTGCCGAAATAATTGTCCTCGCCCTGCCAGTCGATCCGATTGAACCAGTCGCCAGAGTCGTAGCTGTTGCGGTCCATGCTCTTGCTGCGCAGCAGTTCGATGCCGGCGTGGTAGTAGGCGATGCCCTGGCTGAAGGCCACCGCCGCGGCACCGAGAATCTGCACCCGCGCCCGGTCGGCGGCGCTGGTGGCGACCGGCAGCTTGAAGGCGTTGAGATCGAACAGGGTCTGGTTGTCGTGATTCTCAACGTAGTTGACCACCTCATTGGGCGCGCTCACATAGCCGCCCGGCTGACCACCGCCGTAGTCGATGGCGCTCAGCGGCACCAGTTCACCGGCGGCATTGGTCATCCGATAGTCGCGCAGCGAGCCGGCCAGACCCACTCTGACCAGATCTGCCGCACGCAGCAGTTCAGCGCGATTGACCGAGGGTGGCGCATAGCCGTTGCGCGCATAGTGCAAGCCGTTGAGGTAACCCTGGCGACGCAGCTGGTCGGCGCCGTTGTCGCCCGCGC
>JAGRJL010000227.1 GCA_020442775.1 Lysobacterales bacterium
AGATAGAAATCACCCAGCGGCATCACCAGTGCGAGCAGCGCCATGGTGCTGAGCACTCGGTAGCGGCTGGTAATCAACAAATAGCCGGCAAAGCTGCCGAGAAAGAAGGCGCGCAGCGCGTAGACCACCACCCACGATTCGCCCTCGCCGCCGGAGAGCGGCAGACCCATGTAGACGCTGTAGGCCTGGGCGCCGAAAGCCACCCGCAGCGCATTGCCGAGCTGGGAGAGCGCCAGCGCAGCGGCCAGCCAGAAGCCAATTGTGCGCCAGGCCGGGGCCATAGTCTTCGTCATCGTGCTGTTCCTTTGTCTACGAAGGAGCGGATCTGAGTGAGCACCGCTGCGGGCGCCTCCAGTTCCGGAAAATGACCGACCCCGTCCAAGCAGGCCAACTGCGCGTTCGGGGCAAAGCTGGCCGCCCCCTTGGGTTCCGAGTGCCGATGGCTGGCATCGGCGTGTCCCCACAAGATCAGCGCCTGCTGCCCGACCGGCTTGAGCAGGTCGTGGTGATCGCGCAAGAAATCCTGAAAGCCAGAAGCCAGGCAGAAGCAGCCGCCCTGATCGAAGTTGTGCAGCGTGGCCGCGGTGAAGGCATCGAGCAGGGACGGCGTCCCCAACGCTGCCTGATACCAGGCCCGCGCACGCTTGCGACGCAAGGCCGCTAGCGCCAGCTGCCCGATCACCGGTCGCCGCAGCAGGCCGTGTCGATCACGCCCGCGCAGCCAGGACTGGCCGTCCGCCCAGGACGGGGTTTGCGCGAGAATCAGGCGGCTGACCAGTTCCGGTCGCGCGTTGGCGATCGCCACCGCCACGTAGCCGCTGACGCATGGCATCGCCAGTACATGGGGTGCCGCCGGCAGCTGTTCCAGAAATCGGGTCACGCTGGCCGCCGCCCGCGGCAGCGAGAAGCGGAACCCCACCCGTGGGAGCGAACAGCCAAAGCCCGGAATCTCGAAAACGGTGACCCGAAAATCACTTGCCAGCAGCGCGATCAGCTGGTCGTAGAGCTCCAGCGGCACCGGCGGGTCGGTGGCCAGAACCAGCGATGGCCCATTGCTACCGGCGCGACGAAAGCGAACGATGGCGTCGCCCACGTCGACAAAGCCGATATCGCTGCGAGTGGCCGACGCTTCCCCGCGCGCGACGCGGTTCAGCCGCAGATGGGTGGGAACGGTGTCGATCAGCTGGGCCAGGCGGGTGATCAAGTGAGCGCAGTCCGATAGGCCGTAGGGCGCTCAGATTGACTGCTCCCGCTCGCCTGCTCAAAGGGATGCTGTGCGTGTTCAGGTGAATCAGATTCACCTGGCAGGCATGGCGATCAATGTGCGACCTTCGAGCGAGCTGTGCGCCTTTGGCTAATCGGAGAAAAAGCGATGGGCGTCGTGATAGGTCGCGCCGATCGCTTCGGCGAAGGCCTGATCACTGGGCATGTCGCCGACCATCACCCACTGCGTCGGGTCCAGGCCATGCTTGCGCGCCAGCGCGATCCCCATGCCGGGCATCGGCTTGCGGCAAAAGCAGTTGGCGGGGAAGGCCGGGTGCGGGCAATAGGCCGCGTCGGTCACCGGCAGGCCCAGCAGCTCGATGGTGCGTTCGAAACAGGCCTCGGCCTGCTCGGCGCTGAGCTTGCCCGAGGCTACGCCGGACTGGTTGGAAACGAAAAACAGCTGCCATCCGTCGTCCAGCCACTGCTGCAGTCGCTCCCTGCGACCCGGCAGGACCTCGATGTCGTCCGGATCGGTGGGGTAGATCTCACCGCTGCGAGTCTGGCGCAGGGTGCCGTCGACGTCCAGCAACAACGCCTTGGCCTTGCCTGAGAGCTCGGGTGCCGGGCGCCGCTCGAAGGGCACTTCCTCGACCAGCGCGAAGCCTTCATCGACCATCGGCGTTTCCAACTGCGCGGCAAAGCGGGCCAGTGCGGCCGGCGGCGGCAGATTGGGGTCGGTCTTGGCCAGCTCCTTCAGATCATCGGGGCCGAGCAATCGGTCGTAGCGGTCCAGCACTCGCATCACGATGTTGATCAGCGCCTCGCGCACCGGGGTGGCCAGATAGTGGCAGCGCACCGGCACCGCGGCGCGATGGGCGGCGCGAATCACCGGTCGTCGCGACAGCCGGGTGGCATAGGTGTTATCCAGCACCACCCGGGTCCGCCCCTGTGCGAGCAGGTCTTCCAGCATCGGCACCAGATCATCGAGCTTGCCGCCGATCAGGTCGCGATTGAGCCGGGCGTAGCCGGCGTCCTCGTAGGCTTGCACCAGCGAGCTCTTGCCCGCGCCCTGCACCCCCATCACCATCACCACCTCGGCATCGCCGCCAGGGCCGTCGCCCGGATTCATCGGCCGGGCCAGTTCCGGTACCGGGATCAGCTGCAGGTCGGCCAACGCGGCATCGCCGGGGTCGAAGCTGATCTTGCTTGCCAGCCCTTCGCGGTCAGCATCGTCCAGCCTGACCGACAGCGCGCCCAGGCTGGCGTCCACGCTCTCTACCCGAGTGGCGCCGATCAGCGGCAGCAGCGGCGGCCCGCGATCGAGCAGGCAGGCCAGCGCGGCCTGATGTGGGGTGATCTGATGGCGGGTCGCGATGGGCTTCATCGCCCGGTTCTTGAGCAGATTGTCGACCTTGGCATGGCCGCCCAGGGGGCGATGGGCGAGGAAGGGAATGCCCAGCTGTCGGGCCAGCTCCAGAGTGCCCTCGGCCGCGCTCTTGCGATTCATCACGCTGAGCTCGTTCTGGATCGCGCAAACCTCGAAGTGGCGCTGGGCCTGCCTGATCTCACCGATGCCCACATTGCACAGGCCCAGGTGGGCGATCTTGCCGGCCTGCTGCAGCTCGGCCAGGGTCGTCAGCGAGTCCTCGAAGGGGCAGCCCGGGTCATTGACGTGCAGCAGAAACAGAAAGATCTGCTCGACCCCTAGGGCCTGCAGGCTCAGATCCACCGCCTCCCGCAGGTGCGCCGGACGCGCGTTGGGCATCCAGCGCCCCTTGGGTCGATCCAAACCGGCCTTGGTGATCACCCGCACCTGATCAACCGGACCATCCCAGCGTTCCAGCGCCTGGCGCACCAGATCTTCGCCGTAGTGCAGATCCTTGTGGTCCAGGCCATAGGAGTCGGCGGTGTCCAGCACCCGGATGCCCTGATCGAGCGCATGGTGTATCACCCGAATCGCGTTCTCGGTATCCGGGCGACCCTCGGTGGACAGGCGCAGCAGGCCCAGGGCCAGCGGGACTTCCAGATCGCCGAGCACTCCATAGGGATGACCAGACATGAGCGGCTCCTGAGCTTGGCAAGGCGCGTAGGCTACCGCGTGGCGGGTCCGGTTTTCATCCGGCCGATCGCTGCAGGGTCGGTCTGGCGCTACCTGGCGACGGTTCGGCGCTACCATAGCGGCCCCTCGGCTGATCCCGTGTCCATGACCGAACTACGCATCGCCACCCGCCAGTCACCGCTGGCCCTGTGGCAAACCGAACACGTGGCCGAGCGGCTGCGCGCGCTGGATCCCGATCTGAAAGTGACCCTGGTGCCGATGACCACCCGCGGTGACCAGGTGCTGGACCGGCCGCTGGCCGATATCGGCGGCAAGGGGCTGTTTCTCAAGGAGCTGGAAGTGGCGATGCTGGAGGGCCGCGCCGATCTGGCGGTGCATTCCTGCAAGGACATGCCGGCCGAGATGGAGTCGCCCTTCGTGATTGCCGCGCTGCTGGAGCGCGCCGATCACAGCGATGCGCTGGTCAGCCCGCGCTTCGACTCGCTGGCGGCATTGCCGCCCGGCGCGCGCGTCGGCACCTCATCGCTGCGCCGCCGGGTGCAGCTGCTGGCGCAGCGCCCAGATCTGCAGGTGCGCGACCTGCGCG
>JAGRJL010000228.1 GCA_020442775.1 Lysobacterales bacterium
CCCTGGGTGTTGGGCGAGGAGATGTTGACGGTCACATAGCTGGCCCGCGGATAAACCCGCTCCAGGCAGTGCAGATAGTCGTCGACCGCGCGTTCATTGGGGGTGTCCTTGTTCTTGCCGATGTTGATCCCCAGGACCCCCGAAAACCGCGCCCGCTCTGCATTGCTGACCAGTACATTCACGCCCTGATTGTTGAAACCCAGACGGTTGATCACCGCCTGGTGCTCGGGCAGGCGAAACATCCGCGGCTTGGGGTTGCCGCTCTGCGCGCGCGGCGTGGTGGTGCCGACCTCGATGAACCCGAAGCCCAGCGAGGCCAGCGCATCGATGTGTGCGCCATCCTTGTCCAGCCCGGCGGCCAGACCGCAGGGATTGGGAAAGACGATGCCGAAAACCTCCTGCGGATAGGGTGTCGGTTTGGTTGCCAGCAGCGGATTGGTGCCGGTGCGATAGGCGGCTTCAATCGCCATCAGGGCCAGGTGATGGGCGCGCTCGGCGTCGAGAGCAAACAGCAGGGATCGGGCTAGGGCGTACATGGCTTCATGGTAGCGCCGTGCGGCGAACTCGTCCCACGGCAGGGAAAAATGCCGGGATCATAGCCGGCTGACGATGCACTGGATCAGGCGGTCGGCGCTGCCCTCTCCCTGCGCGAAGAACAGCGAAGGCTCGGCCAACTCCAACTCGAGCAGGCGCGGCTGGCCCTGATCGTCATCGAGCAGATCGACGCGCGCATACAGCGGTGGCGTGGCATCGTCGCGGAGTTTGGCCAGACAGCCCAGCACTCGCTCGGCAACTTCACGCTGCGCCGGAGTGGGCTGGCGCGGAGTGATCGTTTCCGGGGCCAGCGACTGGGTTGCGGCCGCCTGGTTGGGGCGCAGCAGAGCGCCCTTGCAGATGGCGTGGGAGAATTCGCCGTCAAAGTAGAGCAGCGCGGTCTCGCCGCCCTGATCAACGCGGTCCAGATAGGGTTGCGCCAGAACTGCCAGTCCCTGCCCATGCAGCATCCGCAAGTGTTCCTGCGCCAGTCCGACCTGATCGGCGTGAAAGCGCCTGGCACCTTGCGAGCCGGCGCCGATCGTCGGCTTGAGTACGAACTCTGGTGCGTCGGGAATCTGCAGCTGACTGCCCGGCTCCAGCACGCATGTGTCGATCACCGGCGCGCCGGCCTCCGCCAGCTGCTGCAAATAGCGCTTGTCGGTATTCCAGCGCACCAGCGCGGGCGGGTTCAGGACCCGGGTCGCGCCATCGGCGAGCGCCAGCCAGGCCAGAAAGTCCGCGTAGCGGTCGGTGTAGTTCCACGGCGAGCGCAGCACCGCCAGGCGACAGGCGGACCAGTCCACCGCCGGGTCATCCCAGCACCAGGTGGCGTGACTCAGACCCGCCCGTTGAGCTGCCTGCGCAATCGGCGGCAGGTCTGGATCGGTGGCCTGGGCTTCCAGGGCGGAAACGAAGACGAGGTCGACCATGAGTATGGTTGGTGGCTGCGGGCGCACGGAGTATAGGTGAGCGCCGGGTGGCCAGGGGCGGCTGGCCCGTGGTTCGCAAGCGCTGGGCCGCGTTTGGCTCGCGCTTGTCATCCCTCCCGGCTGCGGTCGCCGATCTCCGCGGGCTGCGCGCTGTACTCTTCCTGGTGTGGTCCCTTGCAAGCCACACCTTGGGCTGCGGCTCGGGCAAGCCAGCGGGTCAGGCACATTGCTTGGGCGCAGTCCGGCCGACTGAGCTACTTCACCACCTCGACCCTGGCGCCGTCCTCGACCCGATCGTCGGCGTAGACCACGACCTGATCACCTTCGCTCAGGCCGTCGCGGATCTCGACTGCGCGGTCATTGCGCTGACCGATCTGGACCGCCTGCCGATCGGCATAGCCGTCGCCTATCCGCAGCACCGACCAGCCATCGCGATCGCGCTGGATCGCCCCCGCGTTCACCTGCAGCACCTCTTGCCCGGACCACAGCTGAAAGCGCCCGCGCATTCGATAGCCGTCGCCCAGCTGCGGCCAGGGCGTCTGCGCCGCGGGGATGGCGATGACCCGGACCCGCTGCTCCTCCACGCCCAGTGCAGAACGCTTGGTGAAGGCGGCCGGTTCGATGGTTTCCACCCTGGCAGACAGCTCCCCCTCGCCGCCCCACTGGCTGAACGTCACCGGATTGCCGATCGACAGCCTGATCGCATCCTCGCTGAGCAGTTCGGCAACCACCTCCAGATCCGCCGGGTCGCCGACATCGACCAGCGGCTCACCGGCGGCAGCAGGGCCGGCGCTTTCGCGGAAGCGTCTGAGCACCACCCCGCTGCGGGTGCTGCGTATCGGTATGGGCGCAGCACCTGGTCCGGATGGTTCCAGCAGCGCGCTGAGCGCCGCTACCTGGTCCGCCGCCGATTGCGCCTGAGCGCGCGCGGACTGCAGGTCGGCCTGGGCCTGCTGCAGCTGCAGCTGCTGGCGCTCGGCCTGTTCTGCGCTGATCACGTCTTCCTTGAGCAGGCGCAGCGCCCGATCGGTTTCGCGCCGGCTCTGCTCGAATGCGGCCGCACTGGCCTTGCGCTGATTCTCGGCTGCGCCAGCCAGCGCCTGCGCGGCGCGCAGATCCGCCAGCAGCCGTCCGCGGCTCGCGTTGTCCAGCGGCAGTGCAGGGGAGGGTGCCAGCGTGGCCACGATCTGGCCGGCCTCGATAGGGTCGCCCGGTGTCACCGAGACCCCGCTGAGCGTTCCGGGAACCGGCACCGCGACCCGCAGCTGATGGCGAACCCGGGTCTGCGCGTCCTCGTCAACGTAGACCTCAAGGTCCGCGCGGATCACCGTCGCGTGCTCAACCGGAATCGCCGGGCTGCGCAGTCCCAGCGCCAGCACGGCAACCACCGCTGCCGCAATCACCGCCATGGTGATGCCGCGTGCGCTCATCTGGCGTTGCCGCTGTCCTCTGGGGCTGCGGGCTTTGCGACCGGAGATTGCGCCTGGCTGTTGCGGGCAGCCGCGGCGCGGGCGCGCTCCCCCAGCAGCTTCAGGGTTTCGGGATCGGTCATCAGCGCCGAATCGCCGCGACTGACCGAGCTGATCCGGTCGCTGACGAATGCCACCACGCAGGCAAGTCCGAAAACGGCAGCGCCGATGGGAAACAGCAGGCTTGCCGATGAAGCGGTTGAGAAGAAGCTGCAGGAACCCATGCACAGCAGGGTCAGAACCAAAAGCACCCAGCGAGTTTCCACCGATCCTCCAGTTTCCCAGGCCTTCAACGCCGGGGACCGATCTGATCGCTCTATCGCACTCAAGCCGGCTGCAACCTCGGCTGAATGGGAGCGACCTTTGGCACCACCGGCCCCAGGCGCGAACCGTTACCATGCATTATGGAACTGACTTTGTACATTCTTGCCGCAGTCCTGGTCCTGATCGGACTGGTGGGCGTGGTCATTCCGGCGTTGCCGGGCATTCCGGTGGTCTACGGGGGTCTGCTGCTGGCGGCCTGGACCGGCGACTTCGCGCAGGTCGGCGGCTGGCATCTGGTCGGCATAGCGGTGCTCGCGGCGCTGGCGATGTTGATTGACTTTGTTGCCGGCACCCTTGGTCCGAAGGCCGCCGGCGCCAGCGGCTGGGCGGTTGGCGGTGCCGCCGTAGGGACCATCCTGGGACTGTTTGCGGGGATTCCCGGTCTGCTGTTGGGCCCCTTTGTTGGCGCCCTGCTAGGAGAGCTTTATGCTTCCGGCGACATGCAAAAGGCCACGACCGCCAGCGTCGGCACCTGGGTGGGTATGGCTCTGGGGACGGCGGCCAATGTGGCGCTGTGTTTTCTGATGTTGGGCTGGTATCTGCTGGTGTGGCTATGGTGATCGGTCGACGTGAGTTGTTGCTGGGAGCCGGGCTGCCGTTGCTGGCCGGTTGCGCGGGAGTGCCGATGAAGCCGGCCGAGCGGATCCGGGTCGCGACCTACAACGTCTCGCTGCATGACGCAGTAGACAATGGCCTGGTCAGACGGCTGACTGCCGGTGAGCCGGCGGCGCGCAAGGCAGCCGCGGTGATCCGTCATCAACGGCCGGATCTGCTTCTGCTCAATGAGTTCGACTACGACGAGATCGGCGCCGCCGCGGACCTGTTTCAGCGCGATTTTCTGGAATCTGCCAGCGGGATCGGCGATCCGATACGCTACCCGCACCGCTATCTGGCGGAGGTCAATACCGGCCTTCCCAGCGGACTGGATTTGAACGGTGACGGCCGCGCCGAGGGTCCGCAGGACGCCTGGGGCTTTGGTACCCATCCGGGGCAATACGGGATGCTGGTACTGTCGATGTTTCCGATCGAACGGTCGGCAATCCGAAGTTTCCAGCACTTCCGCTGGTCGCAGATGCCCAATGCGATGCGGCCGCGCTGGCCGGATGGCCGGGAGTACTACAGCGACGAGATCTGGCAGCAGTTGAGGCTGTCGAGCAAGAGCCACTGGGATCTGCCGGTGGACACGCCGATCGGGCGGCTGCACTTTCTGGTGTCACACCCGACCCCGCCGGTGTTTGACGGGCCAGAGAACCGCAACGGATGTCGCAATCACGACGAACTGCGCCTTTGGGCCGATTACCTGGACCCGGTTGCCGGTGCCTATCTGGTTGATGATCGAGGGGCTCGCGGCGCGCTGGATCCGAAGGCCAGCGTGGTCATCGCCGGCGATCTCAACGCTGATCCTCTTGATGGCGACGCGGGCGAGGGCCTGCGGCTGCTGCATGCCAGTCCGAGGCTGAATGGCGATTTCACCCCGACCAGCCGCGGCGCGCTGGAGGCGGCACGCAGCCAGCAAGGCAACAACCGCGGCCAGCGCGGCGATCCGGCAGCCGACACTGGCGATTTCAACGATGAAGGTCCCGGCAACCTGCGGGTCGATCACCTGATCCCCTCACGCGATTTGCGGGTGATCGATGGCGGGGTGTTTTGGCCCGCACCTGGTGAACCTTGGTCGGACTGGATCACCGGCAGCGATCATCGGATGGTGTGGGTGGATCTGGCTGCGCGAGGCCCAGGGCCCAGAGCATAGGGCCCACAGCGCAGTAGGTGGTTCCTAGTGTGGTGAACCGCAAATTCCTTGAACTCACCGCGCTAGTTAGCCATTTCCCTGATTGCGGCGTTGCTCGT
>JAGRJL010000229.1:0-3621 GCA_020442775.1 Lysobacterales bacterium
TCCTTTCCGCTGTCGCTGGTCACCAACGATCCCGGGCTGGACAGTGAGCGCCTGGTGGATCAGGCGCAGAGCGGACTATGGGCGGCGGTCGACCGGCCCAATCAGGGCTTCAGTCTGTCTGCCCTGCCGTTGGAAGATCGGCTGGTTGGAAGCTGGTTCAGCTATGCACGGCAAGGTGGAGGGCAGCGCTGGTTTATTGTCGACAGCTGCAATTCTCCGGCTGGCGATGGCAACTGCCGCACACCGGCGCACTTCGACAACCAGCTTGCACGGCTGACGGTTTACAGCGCCAGCGGCGGCAGTTTCGATGGGGCGCCGCCGCAGCTGAGCGTGGACGGCACCATGCAGATCGAGTTTCCCGACTGCGAACTGGCGACGGTGACCTACAACCTGGTCGAACTTGGCAGCGGCAGCTTCCAGATTGCGAACCTGACTCCCAGCGAGGATTGCCAGCGCCTGAGCAGCGCTCGGACCAAAGGGAACTTCAGCGCTCGATAATGCTCTTGCTTCCTACCTGAATCCCGTAGGCCGGTGAGTGCATCCCTGGATCCATCAGCAGCAGCTTTCCTTCGCCAATCGCTGGCGGCGCTGGCGCAGTCGTCAAGTAGAGACGCTGTTCCATCTGCTGGCGATTGCCGTGGTCGCGGCGATATTGATGGGCCCGCTGCTTGATTTGCTGGCTCGCGCTGGCGCACGGATCGGACAGTTCGGGCAGGGCCAGCCTCTGCTGCTCGCCTGTGCCTGGCTGGTGGCCTCCGCGTTTGTCTGCTGGCGGCCGATGTCCCTGCTCCACGAAGCGTTGGCGCACGGCCGCTGGTCTTCGCTGCCTGCGAGCGCCAGCGAGGGAAGGGGCAGCTATCGTCTGATCGGTTGGCTGGTGACCCTGGCGGTCATCACGCTGTCCTGCCTGTTTGCCCGCTGGTCCTATCCCGATACATTCGCTGCCGGGGTAAGGGAGGCCGGATTGGCTGCCGGAATTGGCGCCCAAGCGGCAGTGTGGGGAGCCGCTCGCCCACGCCGGGCCAGGCCGGTTCGGAGCGTGCGTGCTGCGGCCACTGGTTGGCCCTCGCGCAGCGATTTTCCGCAGGCGATGCGCTACTGGCTGCGTCTGCGGGTCAGCAGTGCCTGGCGGACTGGCGCTCTCAGCGGGGGCGGGCTGCTGCTCGGCGGGCTGCTGTTTCCCGCAGGTTCGGGTATGGCCCATATGCTGGCTGGCTTCATCGCGCTGTTGCTGGCGGTTCGCCTGATGGTGCTGTGCACCAGCTCTGCGGCGCTGATCTTCGGTGCCGATTCGTTGCTGCAGTCGCAACCGTTGCCCGAGCATGCCTGGTTACGCGCACATCGAGCCGCGGTACTGCCCGAGGGCAGCTTGCTCAGCACGATGCTGGCGATCTGCAGCTACGCGCTCGGCGCGCCAGTGGCAATCTCCATCGTTGTGCTAATGGTGTTGCTTTGGCTGCTTTGCAACGAAGTGGTGCTGGTTTCGCGCTTTCGACGCCATCCCAGACGGCGAACGATCGTGTGGACTGCACTGACTACCGCGGTCGTTGCGATCGGCCCCCAGGCAGCCCCGTTGCTGGTACTGATCCTGCCGGCACTGACGATCCTGCTTTGGATGACCCGACTGAAATGACCCCGGAACGCCACCTTCTGCAGATCAGCTCACTGTCCCTGCGCCGTTCGGGCGCGCTGGTCCTTGACGACCTTAGCCTGGCGATTGAGCAGGGTCAGTTTGTCGGGCTGATTGGCCCCAACGGTGCGGGCAAGACCAGTCTGTTGCGAATCATCGCAGCTCGACTGCGCAGCGACGGCGGACGCTGCGTGATCGATGGTCACTGCGCCGTGCAATCGCCATTGGCCTACCGGCGGATGCTCGGCGCTGCGCTGGCGCCAGAGGAACTCCCTGCAGACCTGAGTCCGCGTCAGTTGCTGCAGCTGGTCGCCGCGGCACGCGAGCTCGATCAGGTGCCGGAGGAATCGCTGTGGCTGGCGGAGCGGTTGGGCCTCACTCCGTGGTTGGACCGCAGTATTGGAAACTGTTCGCTGGGTGCTCGACAAAAGGCCGGATTGATTGCCGGAATGCTTGGCAAGCCGCCGTTGCTGGTCTTCGACGAGCCTTTCAACGGACTCGACCCGCTGGCCGCCTTCGAGTTCAAGTCCGTGCTCAGCCAATGGACTCGGGAGGGATCGTGTGCGGTGCTGCTGGCGACCCATGGAATCGAGGTCGCTGAGCGCCTGCTGGACCGGGCTGTGCTGTTGATTCACGGCAAGATTGCCGATCAATGGACCCGCGCAGAGCTGGAGCAGCTACGCGAACAGGGCAGCGATCTGGAAGCCGCCATGGTGCAGAGCCTGCGCAAGCGCGCGGAGGCGGCGAGCTCCGATCATCTCCCAGTCGGGCATGAGAGCCACTAGCCGGTCGCTCCGACTTTGCGAGTGCCGGCAGTTGCGGCATGATTTGGGTCGTTGATCGCTGTGTGGGTGATCCATGGCCTCGGTCTGTGTGCTTGGCGCGGGCAGTATCGGATGCTACGTGGGCGGAAGGCTGGCTGCGGCGGGCGCCAATGTGACTCTGGTCGGTCGGCCACGGATCGGCGAGGAAGTCGCCAGCTATGGCCTGCGAATCAGCGACTTGCATGGTGCCGAGATCACGGTGTCGCCGGATCAGCTGGATTTTCGCACCGAACTTGGCCAATCGGCCGAGCATCAGCTGGTGCTGGTCACGGTCAAGTCTGCAGCGACCGCCGAGGTCGGGCCGCTGCTCGCGCGCGCCCTGCGTCCGGGTACCGTGGTGATCAGCCTGCAAAATGGGGTGGGCAACGCTGATGTGCTGGCCAGATCGCTGGCCGAGCAAACCGTGTTGTCGGGGATGGTGCCCTTCAATGTCGTGCAAGGCGGCGAAGGACGTTTTCACCAGGGCTCGGAGGGGACCCTGGAGGTTGAGGAGCACCCCGCACTCAAGGTGTGGCTGGAACTGTTCAGCCGCGCTGGGTTGGACCTGAAAAGGCACGCTCAGATGCTGCCGGTGCAGTGGGCCAAGCTGCTGCTCAATCTGAACAATCCGGTAAACGCCCTGTCTGATCTGCCGCTGAAGTGCCAGCTGGCCAAGCGCGACTATCGTCGCTGCGTCGGCCTGGCCCAGAGCGAGGCGCTGGGTTTGCTGGATCTGGCCGGAATCCGCCCTGCGAAGCTGACCGCGGTGCCGGCCAGATGGGTGCCACGCGTGCTGAACTTGCCGGACTGGTTGTTCGCCAGAGTGGCCAATCGGATGCTGGAAATAGACCCGTTGGCGAGATCCTCCATGTGGGAGGATCTGGTGGCAGGTCGAGTCACCGAGGTGGATTGGATCAATGGCGAGATCGTCCGCCTGGCCGAACGTCTGGGGCGGCAGGCGCCGGTCAATGCCAAACTGATGGCCTTGATCCGGGAGGCAGAAGCCGGCGGGGCGCGCGACTGGAGCGGGTCCGCGCTGTTGGCTGCGCTGAAGGAAGTCGCGGAGTAACCTGCGAGCGGGTCAAGCAGGCCCCATTCCGTCTTGCCACAGCCCTCTGCCGACCGCTAGTGTGGTGAACCGTAAATACGTTGAACCTAGTTCCGATGGATTTTTGCCTGAGGCAAGGC
>JAGRJL010000229.1:3655-4619 GCA_020442775.1 Lysobacterales bacterium
CGACGACGAGCAACGCCGCATTCAGGGAATTGGCTCACTAGCGCGGTGAATTCAAGGAATTTACGGTTCACCAGACTAGATTGCGTTGGCATTGGTGAAGGCGGCAGCTCAGCCGCCTGCGTTGGGAGGAAGACATGAAGCGAGCAGAATACGCCACCCGTGGCCCGGTTCCCCAGGACGTGATTTCCGCGGTGGAGTTCGATCCGCCGCCTCTTGGGGAGGGACAGGTGCTGCTGGAAGTGATGGCCTCGCCGATCAATCCTTCCGACGTCCTCACCCTGACCGGTCAGTACGGCATGCTCCCGCCGCTGCCTGCGGTGGGCGGCAATGAAGGGGTTGGCCGGGTTGCCAAGCTGGGGCCGGGAGCCGATGCGTGGGCGATCGGGGAACTGGTTCTGCTGCCGGTTGGCAGCGGTACCTGGGCGACCCACATGGTGGCCGATGCGCAGCGACTGATTGCGCTGCCCCCACAGGGCGACCCGCGCCAGCTGGCAATGCTCAGCATCAACCCGCCCACCGCCCTGCTGATGTTGCGTGACTTCGTCGAACTCAAGCCCGGAGATTGGGTCATCCAGAACGCCGCCAATTCCGCGGTGGGCGGATATCTGGTGCAGATTGCCGCCAACCGCGGACTGAAGACCGTTAACGTGGTACGCCGTGAGTCGGCGATCGAGGCAGTCAAGGCTTCGGGTGCGGAACATGTGCTGGTCGACGGCGATGATCTTCATCAGCGGGTAGCCGAGCTGACTTCCGGAGCTGCCATTGGGCTGGGTATTGATGCCGTAGGAGGCATGGCCAGTGAGCGTCTGGCCCGCTGTCTGGCACCTGCGGCGACCATGGTCAATTACGGCGCGCTCAGCGGCGAGTCCTGCATGCTCAACCCGGGTTGCTTCTCCTTCCCCGACCTGCGCCTGCCCGCATTTTGGCTGGCACATTGGTTTCGCAGCAGCCTGCAGGAGAAGCA
>JAGRJL010000230.1:0-13912 GCA_020442775.1 Lysobacterales bacterium
GAAGCAATGGTTGTTTCAAGCCCGAGGCCTGCAATGCCGCAGCCCGCGGGACAAGATCTGAGGAGGCCGTCGCGGACGTGGGATTTGTTCAGTGTGTCCCGGGATTGTTCATCGTCAACCCCGGCCGCGGCAGGCAGGCGGCAGCTGTCCATGGTGGCTGGCGCGCGACCTGCGTTCCAAGTACCGTCCGGTTCTGACTCGGGCAAACGATGGAATCGATGCGAGTACTGCTTGCCGAAGATGACCCGCTGCTGGGTCAGGGGATCGTCGATACCCTGACCAGAGCTGCGCTCACCGTAGACTGGGTGGAAGATGGCCCAGGTGCTCTAGCCGCGCTCAAGAGCGGCGGCTTCGATCTACTGGTGCTCGATCTGGGGCTTCCCCGCATCGACGGCCTGGAGGTGCTGCGTCAGCTGCGGGCTGCCAATAACCGCATACCGGTGCTGATCCTGACCGCCCGCGATCGCGCCGACGAACGCGTACGCGGTCTCGATGCCGGTGCCGACGACTACCTGGGCAAACCCTTTGATTCAGCCGAACTACTCGCGCGCCTGCGCGCCCTGCATCGGCGCCAACGGGGTGCGGCCGCCTCCGCGATCGTGGTCGGTCGGGTCAAGCTGGATCCGGCGGCGATGATGGTGACGCTGGACGGCCGCCTGGTTGAACTCCCGCGCCGCGAGTTTGCGCTGCTGCAGCTGCTGCTGGAGAATGCCGGCCGGGTGCTGACCCGTGAAAGCATCGTCGACAAGCTCTACCGCTGGGACGAGGAAGTCGACAGCAATGCAGCGCAGGTGCACATCCACCATCTGCGCAAGAAGCTCTATCCGGAATTGATCAAGACCATCCGCGGTGTAGGCTATCTGGTACCCAAAGTCGCCGAAGACACTTGATCTCCATGGAATCTGCCGCGAACGTCGCTGACAGCTCAGAGCAGCCCTCCTATCGCTGCGATGCATCGGTCACTCGTCCCGGCCGATCCCTGCGCAAGACCCTGGTCTGGCTGCAGGTCAGCGCGCTGGCAATCCTGGCCCTGTGCAGCGGCCTGGTCAGCTACTGGGATGCAATTACCGAAGCGAACGAACTTTTCGACGCCAAGCTGGCCCACTCCGCCCGGGTGCTGGAGGCGGTCGCCGACCGCGAGAAGCTGGCCCACGGGCGCGAGCGCCCGATCGAAGTGGCAGTCTGGCGCTCCAACCTGCAGGGCGAAGGTGATGATCTGGTCACCGCCGACGGCCACGCCTACGAAACCAAGCTCAACTTCCAGGTCTGGGGGGCTGACGGCAGGCTGCTGCTGCGCTCCAGCAACGCGCATGATCTTCCGATGGCACCATTGGAACCTGGTTTCGCCGATGTCACCATCGACGGTGCGATGTGGCGCACCTTCACCCTGCGCCAATCGGACGGGGTCTGGTTCCAGACCGGCGAAGACCGCGCGATTCGAGGTGAACTGGCCGAAGGGATCGCGCTCAGCGCCCTGCTCCCCTGGCTGCTGGCGGTGCCGATCATGGCGCTAGTGGTCTGGGTGGTGGTGGGAATGGGCTGCCGCACACTGGAACGGGTCACCGAACAGGTTGCTCACCGCGACCCGCGCAGACTGGCCCCGGTGAGCGCCGATCAGGCGCCGGCCGAAATATCCGGACTGGTGAAAGAGCTGAATCAGCTGTTGTTCAAGCTCGATGCCACCCTGGAGCGCGAACGCCGCTTCACCGCCGATGCCGCCCACGAGTTACGCACGCCGCTGGCTGCACTGAAGGTGCATGCGCAAAATCTGCACGGCGCCCGCTCTGCAGACGAAACCGCCCGATCCCTCGGCGGACTGTTGTCCGGGGTGGATCGTAGCCAGCGCCTGATCGACCAACTGCTGCAAATGGCCCGTCTGGACCCGGATGCTGACAACCTTAGCGGCGACATGAGCCGCGTGGACCTGGGCGAGTGCATCGCCCAGCAGATGGCCGATCTGGCGCCATTCGCGGATCAGCGCGGAGTCAGTCTGCACCTTCGCCGACTCCATGGCGGGTCCCGTCTGCGCGCCAATGAGGACGTGCTGGCCACCTTGTTCAGGAACCTGATCGACAATGCCATTCGCTACGGACCCGAACGCGGCGAAGTCGAAGTGCGAATTGCCGCCAGCGACGGTCGGCTCGAGGTCAGCGTGCAGGATCAGGGCCCCGGCATTGCTGAGGAAGATCAGGAGAGGGTCTTTCAGCGCTTCTATCGCGGACTGGGCAGCGGACAAAGCGGCAGCGGCCTGGGCCTGTCCATCGCCGCCAAGGCGGCAGAGCGGATCGGTGCCGAAATCGGCTTCAGCCGCCCCAAAGGCGGCGGTTTCCAGGTAAAGGTTCGATTTCCCGCCGCTCCGGCTGGTGCCTGAGCGAGCGCCATCGGCCGCTGATCAGGATCCTGGCTTGAAAATCTGCCCGGTTCGGGTCACGAAAAATGGGGTTCCCAGATTGAGCGCCGGATTACGCGCGAACGGGACGAAGACGTCCACCGCCTCACCGTCTTCGGCCTCGCAGGAAACCAGAATGCAGGGCCCCTCTTCGCCATTCTTGGGATGCTTGACGGTCACCGGGGCGCTGTAGGCACACGCGGTTACTTCGCCAGATTCGGCGGCGCTGCGAAAGGCGGTCAGCAGCACCTCGATCCGGTGCTGCAATGGTGCATCCGCCTGCAGTCCAGAAGGCTTGCACAGTCCGACCTGACCGGCACGGTTCATCTGCGCACCGGTGACCGGAAAATCCGGATTCTGCTGAAGGTGATAGCCGGCCATCCGGGCCAAGACCCGGACCAACTCTGATTGCGAGTGACTGAGCTCCATGGCCTTCCTTATGCGCAGTTCCCTGCCCGTGATGCTGGACTTTGACCCGCCAGATCACGACATGTGACTAGAATTCGGCATTCAAGATACTTCAAGCGCGGGTCTCACGCACCCATCACCTTCACATTCAAGCAACGCAGGCCACAATGTCCCAAGCGAAAGTCCACAGCCGGGTGCAGATCCTCCGTCAGGTGCTGGTGTTCCAGTTCAAGCTCGTGCTGGACGCGTTTCGCGACCTGACGCTCAGCCCGCTCTCGCTAGTCGCAGCGTTGGCTGATCTGCTGCGCCTCAGCCCGCCCGGTGGCCTGTGGTTCGATCGGGTGCTGGCGCTGGGTCGGCGCAGCGAGCACATGATTGATCTGTGGCGCAGCGGCGGTCGCGTAGGACGCGGCGAGGTAGACCTGATGGTTGACCGTCTGGAATTGCTGCTGCGCGACGAACAAAGCCGCAAACAGGCGCCCTTGCGGCTTAGACAGTGGGCAGAAACCACGCTGGAGCAGCTGAAGTCGCGTCCCGATCAGCCCGAAGAGCCGCCGACTCCCGGCTGATTTTCAGACTGAGTCGGCCTAGCCGAATACGCGATCGAGCCTTGCAAAAACCTCAGCGCGCGAAAAAGGTTTCTTCATGAAGTCGTCGGCGCCGATCTTCTCGGCCCAGAACTTCTCGGTAGCCTGCTCGTTGCCGCTGATCATGATCACCGGAATATTGGCGGTGAGCGGGTCACGACGAAGCGCCCGCAGGGCCGCAAATCCGTCCATCCCTGGCAACACGATGTCCAGAAAGATGGCGTGAGGCAGCTTCTCCTTCGCCATTTCGATGCCGGACTCGCCATCGAAAGCCTCGATCGGCTCGTAGCCATTTTGCTCCAGCATGCGCCGGAGCAGGGTCACCACCGTCGTGGAGTCGTCGATGATCAGCACTCGTGTGCCCTTGCGCACCCGCGGCCGCTGCTTGGCTCGGCGATCCTCGGCGCTGGTTCCGCCAAACAGGCGCTTGAGCAATTCGAATAATGCGGTCATCTCGTCTCCTGGCCTGAAATTGCCAATCGAGTGTCGGATCTTGCGCAGCAAGGCGCTCCCTGTGCCTCAAGTGTAGCGGGCGCGACCCCCAACGCGCACGACTATTGGCTCACGCTTCGGCAATCAGGCATTGACCCGATGATCGGCCATCAGCGCAACGAAGCGCTCGAACAGGTGGGCAACGTCATGTGGACCCGGGCTCGCTTCTGGATGGCCCTGGAACCCGAAGGCAGGCGCATCGCTGAGCGCCAGGCCCTGCAAGGTACCGTCAAACAGCGAGCGATGGGTGGCCTGCACGTGCCCGGGCAGGCTGGCCTCATCAACCGCAAATCCATGGTTCTGGCTGGTAATCAGGACCTTGCCGCTGGCGATCTCCAGCACCGGATGATTCGCGCCGTGATGACCGAACTTCATCTTGGTGGTGCGCGCACCGCTCGCCAAACCCAGCAACTGATGACCCAGGCAAATTCCGAACAGCGGGACCCGCGCCGCGAGCAACTGCCGGATCGCTTCGATGGCGTAGTCACAGGCCTGTGGGTCACCGGGACCGTTGGAGAGAAAGACCCCGTCCGGCTTCATCGCCAGCACTGCCTCTGCGCTGGTCTGCGCCGGCACCACCTGCACGCTGCAGCCAGCATCGACCAGCAGTCGAAGGATGTTGCGCTTCACCCCGTAGTCGTAGGCCACCACCCGGAACCGGGGGGCACCAGCCGCCCGGGGCCGATCCAGCGCCAGATCATGAGTACCCTCGTTGAAGTCATAGGCGCTGGTTGTACTGACCACCTTGGCCAGATCCTGGCCTTCCAGGCCCGGAAAAGCGCGCGCAGCAGCAACGGCTTCTTCAGCGCTGGCTTCGCTCCCGCTCATGATGCACCCGGACTGGGCGCCGCTGTCGCGCAGCACCCGGGTCAAGGCTCTGGTATCCAGATCGCTGATCGCGACGGTCCCGTGGGCCTTCAAATAGGCATCCAGCGACTGTTCAGAGCGCCAGTTGCTCGCGCGCCGTGCAGCGTCACGCACGATCAACCCGGCGGCCTGAACTTTCCCGGACTCATCGTCATGACTATTGCAGCCGACGTTGCCGATGTGCGGATAGGTCAGCGTGACCAGCTGCTGGCAGTAGGAGGGATCACTGAGGATCTCCTGATAGCCGCTCATGGCCGTGTTGAAGACCACCTCGCCCACCGTCGTGCCGGTGGCGCCCAGCGCACGGCCGTGAAAAACCTGACCGTCAGCCAGAGCAAGTAGTGCGGGCACAACTGACATCGAGTTCATCCTTTCGCGGCGGGGGGCTGGCGCGCGCGGATGATACGGGAAGCGCTGCGCCGGACAAAGCGCCAACCCAACGCGCCCACGTGGACCGGTTGACCACCGTTGCTTGGTCGAATGCTGCCCGAGGGGCGGTCAGCGATCGGCCTGCAGCGCCGCCTCGATAGCGCTGACCAAGGCCGGGTCCTCCGGCGTCACCTTGCTGGGAAAGCTGGCAATGAACTGCCCGTCCTTGCCAATCAGGTACTTGTGAAAATTCCACTGGGGCGCCCCGCCACTCACCTCGGCGAGCTTGACGAAAAACGGGTCCGCCTGATCGCCAATGACCCGGGATTTTTCGAACATTGGAAACTTCACGCCATAGGTCAGCGTGCAGAACTCCCGAATTTCCTGCTCGCTGCCAGGTTCCTGCGCCCCGAAGTCATTGGAAGGAAAGCCGGCTACCGCAAAGCCTTGGTCCCGATAGCGCGCGTGCAGCGCTTCCAGTCCCTCGTACTGGGGCGTGTAGCCACACTTGCTGGCGGTATTGACCACCAGCACCACCTGATCGGCAAACTGCTCGCACAATCGGGCCTTCTGGGTGCGCTCGCTGAGCGGTCGATACTCGAAATCCAGAAGCGTTGAGCACTCTGCCCTGGCTGCCTGATTGATCAGCCAGACCGTCAACAGCAAACAGATCGCTGCACGCATTTTCTCGAACTCCTGACGATGAAGATCGAAAGTCTACGCGCCAACTGAGTGAACGCAGAGACAAGGCGAGTCGCGATGCAGCGGCCGGTGTCGAAGAGAGGGCTGGCACACAACTCCAGCTGAACAGCCATGACTTCTGGCTGTTGGAATCTTGTTGAGCACCAACCGACATGGTGTTATAGTCAACTACAACACCAACGCGACAACCCGGGAGACACCGTGAACACTCGACTGCGAACCAGCCTAATCATCGCTGCCATGGTGACCTTGTGCATGGTTGCATTGCCTGGGGTGGCCGATCAGAGGGCCGCGATCAGCGGCGCAACGGCGCTGAGTTTCGATTTGCCGATCAATGACAGCGGCGCCAGGCTGGCCTTCACGGTCAGCGAACAGACTCTGGCCCAGATCAGTGCGGATCTGGGTGATGCCCTGATCCAGGACTGTGAAGTCAACGATCCTCCCGCCGAGTCATCGTCGCGATTCCCCACGGTCGCCCTGACCAGCGGATTCGAGATGCCCTTCTTCTCGGTGGCTGGCTTGCTGGGCGGGGCGGTGAGCCAATGAGTGCGGAATGGAATGACGCGCAGCCGATCTATCGGCAGCTAAAGGAACGCGTCGTCGCCATGATCCTGGACGGTGAGCTGAACGAGGGCGAAGTCATCCCCTCGGTGCGGCAGGTGGCGGTCGACTATCGAATCAACCCATTGACGGTGTCCAAGGCCTATCAGGAATTGGCCGACGAAGAACTGGTAGAAAAGCGCAGGGGATTGGGTATGTATGTCAAACCCGGGGCCAGAGAGGCCCTGCTGGAGCGCGAGAGGGAGCACTTTCTCAAGGAGGAATGGCCGCGCATTGTTGAACGAATTGATCGATTGGGGCTGAAGATGGACAGACTATTGCAAGGCGCAGCAGCACAGGGGGCAAGCGCATGAGTGCGGTGATCCACGCCAGCGGCTTGAGTAAACGATACGGCGCCAAGGCGGCGCTGGACGGTGTCAACCTGGACATACAGCCGGGCCGGATCGTCGGCCTGATTGGCCCCAACGGTGCGGGCAAGACCACCGCGCTGAAGGCCATGTTGGGGCTGACCCCCTTCGAGGGCACTCTGGAAGTGATGGGCCGAGATCCCTTTCGCCAGCGCCATGAGCTGATGCACGACGTTTGCTTCATCGCCGACGTGGCGGTGCTGCCGCGCTGGATTCAGGTGGGTCAGGTGATCGATTATGTGGCCGCGGTTCATCCACGTTTTGACCGCGCCCACTGCGAAGGGGTGCTGGCCAAGACCCAGATCAGCATGCGTCAGCGCGTGCGCGAGTTATCCAAGGGCATGGTGGTGCAGCTGCATCTGGCGCTTGTGATGGCCATCGATGCCCGCCTGCTGGTACTCGACGAACCCACGCTGGGGCTGGACATCCTCTATCGCAAGCGCTTCTACGAGCAGTTGCTGAATGACTATTTTGACGGCGAGCGCACCATCCTGATCACCACCCATCAGGTCGAGGAGATCGAGCATCTGCTGACCGACCTGATCTTCATCAAGGACGGCAAGGTGGTGCTGGACACCAGCATGGAAGACGTCGCCGCACGCTATCACCAGGTGCTGGTGCCGGCCGACAGGATGGAGGCCGCGCGGGCGCTGAAGCCGCTGACCGAGCGACGTCAGCTGGGTAGAACGGTGTGTCTGTTCGGGGACAAGAGCGAGGCTCAGCTGGCCGACCTCGGGGAGATTCACCCGGTCTCGGTGGCGGATCTGTTCGTGGCATACATGGAAGGAGGCCAGGCATGAACGCGTTCATGACCCTGATCAAGCGCGAATACTGGGAACACCGCGGCGGATTTTTCAAAACGCCGATCTGGCTGTCGGGAATCTTCCTGCTGCTGGTGGCGATGGCCGGAATCACCGGCAAGTCGGCAATGATTCGCTTCGACGGCTCCGACCATATGGTCGAAGGCGGCCTCAAGTACCTGGAAACCCAGGCCACGCCTGAACAGCTGCGGATGGGTACTGACGCCTTGCTCTACGGCACCGGCTCGATCTTCGGCTTCGTCATGTTCATCGTGCTGGTGTTCTATTGCCTGGGCGCGCTGTACGACGACCGCCGCGACCGCAGCGTGCTGTTCTGGCGCTCGCTGCCGGTGTCAGACCTCAATACCGTGCTCAGCAAGGTGACCACGGTGATGCTGGTTGGACCGATGATCTACCTCGCCGCAATCATCATCTTCCAGCTGGTGCTGCTGGGCGTAGTTGGGTTGATTGTGATGTTCCAGGGCGGCAGCCCGATGACCTTGGTCTGGCTGCCGGCCGAGCCGCTGACCTACTGGGCACGCTTGTTCGTCGCGCTGTTGCTGCACGCACTGTGGCTGCTGCCGCTGTACGGATGGCTGCTGCTGGTGTCTTCCTGGGCCCGTTCACGACCCTTCCTGTGGGCCCTGCTGGTTCCGGCTGCGCTGTCCCTGCTGGAGGTCTGGTTCCACGCGACTGCATCGCTGAAGGTCGGCCATCAGCTGGGCGATCTGCTGCTCAGCCGATTGAGCACCGGCATCGCCCCGTTGAGCTGGAAAATGACTGACGGCGATGAAGTCGTGATGATCGGCAGCACCAATGATCCTGGGCTGAGCACCGAATGGAGCGTCATCATGGAGCGCCTGTACACGCTGGACATGTGGGTGGGCGTGGTCGTCGGCATCGCTTTCATCGCCGGCGCGATCTGGATTCGCCGCTATCGGGATGATTCGGCAACCGAATAGTCGAGCTCAGTACCAATGGCCAGTTCCAGTGGCCAGGAAAGCCACAAGCCGGTTCCGTCAGGAACCGGCTCTTTCGTTGGCCCGTCTGCCAGGATTGGTCGCCTGATTCGACCGCCAGATCGTTTCCGGGATCATCAGGGATTCAGATAGCGCCCGACTCCGTCGAGGAACATCTGCACCGAGAGGGTCACCAGCAGCATTCCCATGAGGCGCTCCAGCGCAATCAGGGTTCGCTTGCCCAGGTAGCGCATCAGCACTACGGCGCTCAACACAATCACCAGATTGGCCGACCAGGCCAGGCCCAGTGCCCCGAGCAGCAGCAGCTGGCTCTGCGGGTGGCTGGCGCCCAACAGCATCAGCGTGGCCATTGAGGAAGGTCCGGCCACGCAGGGAATCGCCAGCGGCACGATGAAGGGCTCGCCATCCGGCGTCTCTCCCATGATCCCTTCAGCGCTGGGGAAGATCATCCGCAATCCGATCAGGAACAGCACGATCCCGCCGGCAATGCTCACCGACTCCTGGCGCAAATGCAGCAGATCCAGCACCCAGGGCCCGATCGCCCAGAACACCACCAGCACCACCAAAGCGATGAATAGCTCGCGGAGAACCACCAAGCGCCGACGCTTGGCCGGCAAGTCCTTGAGCAAACTGATAAAGATCGGCACATTGCCGACCGGGTCCATCACCAGAAACAGCAGGATCGCGCCGGCCAGAACATCCATCGTGGTCTCCCCTTGAGCAACCCGGGCCGGGCGGATCAGTTCACGGCAGTGCCCTGCCCGCTAGGCCCAACCTGTCGCGTCATAAATGCCGCCGCTGCTGCCGTTGCCCGCGAGCAGCCACAGACAGGCAGGCGTAAACAGCTCGGCCGCGGCGAATTCTGCTTGCGATCGGGCCGGATAGGCGCGCTGCATCAGCGGTCCCGCGGTTGGTGCACAAAGCAGACCGGTCACCCGGGGGCCGCGACTGCCAGATTCGTCGCCGGCGATCCGGATCAGCGCCTCGGCGGCCCCCTGGGCCACGCCGTAAGCGCCCCAGAGCGCTCGCTGAACCCGCTGCGGATCATCCAGGAATATCACCGCGGTGCTCTGCGGACCCATCGCCTGACGACAACCGCGCAGCAGCAGGAAGGGCGCATTCACCTGGACGTGCCAGGTACGCAGCCACTCCTCCGGCGGCAGATGCTCGATCGCGCTCAGCCCCTGTAGCCGTCCGGCAGCGAATACCAGGCCGTCCAGCGCACCGAGATTGTTCTTCAGGCTCTCGCCCAATCCCTCGAAATCCTCCGGGTGGGCACCTTCGAGATTGATCGGATAAATTGCCGGCTCCGGACCCACTGCCTTGAGCTCATCGTAGAGCCGCTCCAGCGCCGGAACCCGGCGCCCCGCCAGCACTACCACCGCGCCGGCTCTGGCCGCTCCCAGCGCAGCCGCGCGACCGTGGGAACCACAGGCGCCGACCACCAGGACGACCTTGTCCCGCAAATCTGCCGCAGTAATCGACTCTCGCGAGGGAAGCGCCTGGAAGCGCACAGCTGCCGGTGTTGGCGACACCTACTTGCCCTGCGCGTCGTCGACGATGCGCTGCAGTTCGCCCGATTCGTACAGATCGACGGTGATGTCTGCACCACCAATCAGCTCACCCTGGACGAATAATTGCGGAAAGGTCTTCCAGTTGGAGTAGTGCGGCAGATGCGCACGCACTTCCGGATCTTCGAGCACGTTGACGTATTCGAAACGGGCGCCGCAGCGCTTGAGCGCTTCGGTTGCCTGGGACGAGAAACCGCACATTGGAAACTGCGGAGAACCCTTCATAAACAAAACGATAGGATGGGAATTAACGATCTTTGCGATTCGCTGCTTGACGTCCATAACGCTTTCAAACCGTCGCTGATGTGACCGCGCATCGTAGTCGCGCTGAAGGTCGATTGATAGCCCGGAGCACGCTCACGACACCTGCCGACCGCGGACCGCCGGCGCTGGCAGCGGCGCCGCCCAGGCCAATTGAGGCAAATTGCGGGCAATCGCGTTCAGCCTCTGGCTAGAGTTCACACTCTATGCTTCGCCGATATTGTTGGCTTTGATCGCTGATCTTTGCATAGCTCAGCGATCCGAATCCAAGCCTCTACCCCCTTCGGGTAACCGGAGATCGGGTGAGACCGCGAGGCGCCCAGTAGCTGCAATCCCTGCGGCTGAGCGCCAGAACGATCGCGAATGCCCTCGGCACGAATCAGGGCGGTCCGTGTGACCGCGCCGATGAGTGCGCGTGAAGGTGTGCGACCAGTAATCAATGGTCGTCTTCTTCTCGGAAACGGGTATCCGCAAACGAGGAGATACCGGAAATGACAGTGGGATGGATCCTTTGGCTGGCGAGCATCTTGCCGCAGCCACATGCTGATCGATTGTGCCTGGCCACAACGATCTACCTGGAGGCTCGCAGCGAGCCCTTCGACGGACAATTGGCCATCGCCGAGGTTGCGCTGGCCCGGCTGGACAGCCAGCTCTATGGCGACACCCTGTGCTCGGTGCTCAGCAAGCCGAGGCAGTTCGCGCTGACCACGGTCTCACCGAACTACCGGCTGAGCAACCCGATGGCGTGGAAGCGCGCGTGGCAAGCCATGCGCCAGGCGCTGATCATTTATCGGCAGCCAGCACCCGAGCGCCAACTGGTCTCCCAAGGCGCCACCCATTTCGTCGCCTTGGCGATGGCTTCGCCGAATTGGGCCAGAGGCGAGCCGGTAGCGGTGATCGGCGACCACAGCTTTTACCGGCTGCACTGATCTGATCTAGGCCGACCGCCTCCTCCAGCCGCGGTCCGCCGTCGGAGGCTGTGAGCGCTCAACGCCCGGTGGCATTATTCGCGACGTGAACGACACTGCCGCACAATCTGCATCCTTCAGCGCCGAAACGGGGCTGCGCCGTTATGGCTCCGATCTGCAAATCGGCGGGCGGCGTCTGTTCGTACGCGGTGCCCGGGGCCCTGCCAGCGAGAACCCGGATTTCGATCAGGACCGCCCGGGGCTGCTGCTGATCCATGGCTTCCCCACCTCATCACACGACTGGCTGGGGATCTGGTCACGGCTGGCGGCACAGTACAGTCTGCTGGCCCCGGACCTGTTGGGTCTGGGCCTGTCGGAGAAGCCCTTTCCGCACCAGTACAGCGTCACCGAACAGGCCCAGCTCATCGATGTGCTGGTCGCCCTGAGTGGTCGTCGGCGCTGGCATATCCTGGCCCACGACCTGGGTGACAGCGTGGCCCAGGAACTGCTGGCTCGACAGCTGGAAAATCGGCTGTCCTTTGAGATCGTCAGCATCTGCTTTCTCAACGGCGGACTGTTTCCAGAGGCGCACCGACCCCTGCTGCTGCAGCGATTGCTGGCCTCAGCGCTGGGGCCTGCGCTGGTGCCCTTTCTCAATCGCCGCAGCTTCAGCAGCAGCATGCGCCGGATCTGCCGCAACCCGTGGCCAGTTGGCGAACTCGACGCTGCCTGGCAGTTGCTCGCCCGGGAACAGGGCACCCGGGTGATCCCACCCCTGCTGGGCTATATCGAGGAACGTCGCAAGCACCGCGAACGCTGGCTCAGAGCCATGGGCGAGGGCGGTGTGCCGATGCGTCTGATCAATGGTCTGGCCGACCCAATCTCCGGCCGACCCATGGCAGAACGCTACCTGCAGCTGGTCGCCAACGCCGACGTCCACGGTCTGGATGGCGTCGGCCACTACCCTCAAATTGAATCGCCGGAAGCAGTGGTCCACGCCGCCCTGGAATTTTTTGCGCGGGAACACCCATCGCCTGCTGGCTGAGGAGCATGCCGGCTTGCCCGCCGTGCGCCGCAAGATTCCTGCGCAGGACCCAGTGACTGTCTTAATGCCGCTGTTACAATTCGCGCGCCCTCCGGAGATCCTGCGCCACGCCGCCGATGATTCGATACTTCCACCCTGCCCCCGATGGCGTTCGCCTGATCGAGACCAGCCTGCTCGACGGCGAAGTGCGCCCGGTTTGGGTGGATCTGTTCGAACCCAGTGAGGACGAAAAGCGCCTGATTGGCGAGCGCTACGGTATTGATGTACCCACCCGCGACGAGATGATGGAGATCGAGCCTTCCAATCGTCTCTATCAGGAAGACGGCGCGCTGTTCATGACCGCGACCCTGGTTGCGCAGGTGGAACAGGAGGAGCCGCGCAGTGCGCCAGTGACCTTCATCCTCTCGCCCGAGCGACTGTTCACCCTGCGCTACATCAATCCGCGCTCCTTCCGCAGCTTCGCGATCAATGCGCAGCGCGGTCAGATTCTCGATACCCGGCCGGAAATGGTGCTGACCTCTCTGCTGGAGGTGGTGATCAACCGCTTTGCCGACATCCTCGAGCGCGTAGGCAGCGAAGTCGACCAGATTTCCCGCGATGTATTTGAGGCCGACAAGCCCAAGGGTCAGCGCAAGGCGCTGGATCAGCTGATTAACGCCATCGGCCGCGCCGGTGACCTCAATTCCCGGGTGCGCGAAGCGCTGGTCAGCGTCGCCCGACTGGTGTCCTACTTCACCCATCCCGCCAACGGTTATTCGCGGCAGGAAGAGTTTCGCGAACACATCAAGTCGCTGGGACGCGATCTGGCCTATCTGACCGACCATGCCGGCTTCCAGGCCAACAAGGTGCAGTTTCTGCTCGACGCCACCCTCGGGCGGATCAGCATCGAGCAGAACAGCATTATCAAGATCTTCTCGGTGGCTGCGGTGGTCTTTCTGCCGCCCACGCTGGTTGCAAGCATCTACGGCATGAATTTCCAATTCATGCCCGAGCTGGTGCTGCGCTATGGCTACCCGATGGCGCTGGGGCTAATGGTGCTGTCGGCCATCGGGCCCTATCTGTTCTTCAAGCGGAAGGGCTGGCTGTAGCGACTTCCGGGCGGCTTTCTCCGGCGGGGAAGCGACGCGGCGAGCGCCAAGAGGATGTATCCTTGCGCGCCCGATCTCCATCGACGCCCCGAATCCAATGACTGCTGCCATTGAAGTTGCGCTGATCCAGGATCATCACCGCGGCTCAGCCGAGGCCAATCTGGCCGCCATCGAAGCGCAGCTGGAAGCGGCGGCCAGCGATGGCGCGCAACTGGTGCTGCTGCAGGAACTGCACAACGGTCCCTATTTTTGCCAACATCAGGATCCGGCGGAGTTTGACCGCGCTGAAGCCATTCCGGGGCCAACCAGCGAGCGCCTGGGAGCGGTTGCCAAGCGCCTGGGCATCGTGATCGTCGCCTCGCTGTTCGAGCGCCGCGCCGCTGGCCTCTATCACAACACCGCGATCGTGCTCGAACGCGACGGCAGTCTGCTGGCGCGCTACCGCAAGATGCATATTCCGGACGACCCCGGCTACCT
>JAGRJL010000230.1:13956-15126 GCA_020442775.1 Lysobacterales bacterium
GGCAAATTGGGCGTGCTGGTGTGCTGGGATCAGTGGTATCCCGAAGCCGCCCGCCTGATGGCGCTGGCCGGCGCGGATCTGCTGCTCTACCCCACTGCGATCGGCTGGGACATGCGCGACAGCGACAGCGAGCGCCACAACCAGCGCCAGGCCTGGATCCTCGCCCAGCGCGGCCACGCAGTCAGCAACGGCATCCCGGTGATGTCGTGCAACCGCACCGGCGTCGAGGCCGATCCCACCGAGCGCGGGCCAGGGATCCGTTTCTGGGGATCAAGCTTCATCTGCGGTCCGCAGGGAGATTTCCTGGCCGAGGCCGCAGTCGATGAACCCCAACTGCTGCGCGCCAGGATTGACCTGCGTCATACCGAAGACGTCCGCCGGATGTGGCCGTTTTTGCGCGACCGCAGGATCGACGCCTATCAGGATCTGCTGAAGCGCTTCCGCGATTGACCCCCGACTACAAACCGTGAGTTCCCACCCGTTGAATTCTCTACCCGAGTCATCCCAATCGCCCGACGGCGATGAATCCGTTACGGCGGGCACAAGCAGCAGCCCGATCGAGGAGCCCATTTCGCGGGTGCAGCGCGACGGTGTGGACTATCTGCTGCTGGGAACCGCGCACGTTTCCAAGGCCAGTGCTGAAGCCGCTCGCGCCCTGGCGCAAAGCGCCGAAGTGGACGCCATTGCAGTCGAGCTGGACAGCGCCCGTCACCAGTCCCTGACCGACCCCGACGCCTGGCGGCAAATGGATCTGTTCCAGGTGATTCGTCAGGGCAAGGCCGGCCTGGTCGCGGCCAATCTCGCGCTGGGTGCCTATCAGAAGCGCCTGGCAGATCAGTTCGGGATAGAACCCGGCGCCGAACTCAAGGCCGCCTGCGAGGTGGCGCAAGCGCGTGAACTGCCGCTGTGGCTGGTCGACCGCGATATCGGCACCACGCTCAAGCGGGCCTACGGTGCGGTGCGCTTCTGGGACAAGCTGATGCTGATCAGCGGGATGCTGGGCAGCCTGTTCTACGACGAGAAGATCGAAGAGGACGAGATTGAGAAGCTCAAGGAAAGTGATGTGCTGGAGCGCACCTTTGCCGAGTTCGCCAGTCAGTCCGAACCGCTCTACCGCTCGCTGATCGCCGAGCGAGACCAGTTCATGGCCGCACGGCTGCGCAGCGAAGC
>JAGRJL010000231.1 GCA_020442775.1 Lysobacterales bacterium
GGGCGCGCTCGTCGTTGGTGATGTAGACGCTGCGCGCCAGCTCGATGAAGCGCGCGTCGAAGCGCTGCTCGCGCTCCAGATCGCGGATCTCGTCCTCGATCTCCCAGAGCTGTTCATTGACCCTCTTCAGCGCCGCCAGGGTCTGCCCCAGATCCACCTTCGATTCCTCGGCGTAGTCCCAGGTCACCTGCAGCGATTCCAGCTCACGACGCACGTTGGCGAGCTTGGCCGAATCGCTGATCCGTTCCAGCTTGATCTCAAGAATCGACATCTTGTCCAACAGCTCACCGAAGGATACCGGTACCGAAATGATGCTCATGGGTGTTTATGCGTGGATGGGGAAAGCGCGCAGGGTAGCTTGCACCGAAGCGCAGTGCCACAACGATTCGATTCACCAGGGCCCACGCCGGGTGTCGCTTAGGCGGCGACGCTGGACCCTGTGCGCGGGGCCGCTACACTGTCGTCCGCCAAGAAATCCGAGAGAGCCGATGCGCGCGACTGCCCTGCTGTTGATCCTGCTCAGCCCGACGCTTTGGGCCAACGGCTCGACGCCTGAACCCACCGCCGATGAGAAGGCGATGGCACAGCTGTGGGCGCGGATGGAAAACAGCGAGGACGCGCGCTTCCGCGCGCTGGCGATGGTCGCGCCCTTCAACGAGATGGGTGGTCCGGCCGATTTGCAGGCGCTGGCCAAGGCCTGGGAGCTGGGCAAGCCGGACGCCGACGCGGTGGTGCTGATGGCCTCGCTATCCTGCGGCTATCCGCCATCCTCGCGGCTGCGCAAGGTCTGTGACGAACATCAGCTGCTGGCCCGGTGGAAGAAGGCTGACCCGGCCAACGCGCTGCCGTGGCTGGTCGAAGCCCAGCGCGCGCACGACCGCCGCGAGCTGGAGCCGCTGCAGACCGCGCTAGCCGGTGCCGCCCGCAGCAGCCGGATCGAGGATGGCTACCGGCTGACCCTGGCCACCCTGCGCGATGCGCTGCGCAGCGATCCCGGCTTCAGCCAGATGGCCGCCGGCCAGCGCGCCGCCACCGTGTTCAGCATGGCGCTGGCGATCCGCCAGGCCGGTGAGCGCAATGCGCTGCAGCTGTGCCCGGATCCTTCCCAGGACCAGTCCCGAATCGAGGAACTGGGGCCGCTGTGCCAGCACCTGGGCTGGCTGATGTTCCACACCAAGGAAACCTCGGCGGCGGTCGCGCTGGCCGGCGCCACCATCAGCATGAACTACGCCACCAGCGACGATCAGCGCAAGGAACAGGGCCAGGAGCTGGCCGCAATCAAGGCGCTCTCACAGCGCTTCGTGAAGGAGCCGATGTTCGATGTTCCCAAGGACAACTCCGAGTTCTCGCCCAAGCTTGCCGAGTATCTGGACTGGGTGATCGCTGAAGGTGAAGTTGCCGCGATCCTTGGTTGGCTCAAGCGTGCCGAAAGCGTGACCGAGGCGACATAGCCGCCTCCATGCAGATTCCCAGACTCCAGCTCAACTGGAAATGGTTGGCGGCGGAGGTTTTCGTGGTCTTCTTCGGCCTGTTGGCGGCGCTGCAGGTGGACGAATGGCGCGAAAACCGCGAAAGAACAGAGGCCGAAACGCGTTATCTGATCCGTCTGGAAAACGAACTGAGTGAATTCCTGACCGAACAGCAGAAGTTTCTCGCGCTGCTGAACAGAAACCATGCAGCAGTCAAGCGGGTCAGCGATTCTCTGATCGCAGGCAAGATTCCTGCCGGCAAGGAAGCGGAGTTCGAAACCGGCTTGATCTACGTGGCCATGCTGCCGTCGATGAATTTGCCTCGCACCACCTACGACGAACTGATTGCCTCCAGCACTCTGGCCAGGCTCAATTCAGAACCCTTGAAACAGGCGCTGTCGAAGCTCTACGCCACCCACGAGTATTCGGAGAAGAACTTCAGCTGGTGGCGAATCGGCGTCATCAGTCTGGAACGCGATCTCGCGCCATTTGTCGCGTACCGTTCGATCAATCGTGAGGGTGACGACTTTGGAGTGATTCATGCCGAGCCTACCCGCGCCGCAAGCTACAGCTTTGAACGGCTATCATCCAGCGCCCTGATCAAAAACGGCTTCTACTGGGCCAGCGACACGCACAGCGACTGGGTAGGTCAGTTCCGCAAGGTCAGCGACCTGGCGACCGAAGCCTTGGCTGCGGTGCGCGCCGAGTTGCGCGAACGTTGACCGGCAGACGGTGTCATCAGACCTCAGTGTCGATGTAGGTCCGCTCAAACATCTGATAGTGCGACTGGTGCATCCCCAGGGAGCTGTAGGTCGACTGTGCGCGGCTGTTGTCGCGCTCTACGTAGAGCCGCAGCGCGCAGGCACCGGAAGCAATGGCCAACGACTCCACCTGGCGATAGAGCGCCCTGAAAGCGCCGCCGCGGCGCGCTTCGGGCACCACATAGACGCTCTGGATCCACCAGAACTGGGCGTTGCGCCAGTCGCTCCATTCGTGGGTGATCAGCAACCCGGCGACCGCGCGGCCGTCACGTCTGGCGACGAAGTAGCGGCCCTTGGCGGGATCGGTGAGCACCGCCATCACTCCGTTGGACAGGCGCTCGGGGTCCAGTCGGCGCTGCTCGGTCTCCCAGGCCATGGCCTGGTTGCAGGCCACCAGAAAGGCGTGGTCGTCCAGCTCCGCGGGGCCAACGGTCAAAGCATCATGGGTATGGTCTGGTGCTGTCATCGTGGATCCTTCCTGATCGCCTGGCCTGGTTATCTCGCGCCGCCTAGGGCTTGGGCCCGAGCTTACGGGTCAGCGTATTCCGTCCGCATCCGAGCAGCCTGGCCGCCTGCTGGCGGTCACCCTGAGTGCGCTGCAGCGCCAGCTCGATCAGGCTCAGCTCCAGCTGCTCGCGGGCCGAGCTGAGCAAATCCGGACGGCCCTGATCCAGCTGCCCGCCGGCCCATTGATTGAGCGCATCCAGCCAATTTAGCGCAGTTGCTGGCGCCGGCTCGCTGGAGGCCAGCGCATGGCGAACGTCGGCCGCCAGAATCTCATTGCCGGGCGCCATTGCCGCCAGCCGAGTGCACAGATTGCGCAGCTCGCGCACGTTGCCCGGCCAGCGGTGGCTGGCGAAAGCCTGCAGCGCCTCTTCCGCGATCCGCTTGGGCTTGATCCCAAGGCTGCGCGCGGCGTCGAGCAGAAAGCGATTGGCCAGCGCCGGCAGATCGGCCATCCGCTCGCGCAGCGGCGGCAGATGGATCCGCACCACGTCCAGCCGATGCAGCAGATCGGCACGAAACTCGCCGCGTTCGACCTTGCCGCGCAGGTCCTGATGGGTGGCCGCCAGCACCCGTACGTCCGAACGCAGCAGTTCGCGACCGCCCACCCGGTAGTACTCGCCCTCTGCCAGCACCCGCAGCAGCCGGGTCTGCAGCGACAGCGGCATGTCGCCAATCTCGTCGAGGAACAGAGTGCCGCCGTCGGCCTGTTCGAAGCGGCCGGCATGACGCCGGGTGGCGCCGGTGAAAGCGCCCTGCTCGTGACCAAACAGCTCCGACTCCAGCAATTCCGGCGCGATCGCCGCCGTATTCAGCGCCACGAAGCTGCCCTTGGCGCGCGGACTGTGTAGATGCAGCGCCTGCGCGATCAGCTCCTTGCCGGTGCCGGTTTCGCCGGTAATCAACACCCCCAGCTCGGTACGCGAAAGCCGACCGATGGTGCGGAACACCTCCTGCATCGCCGGGGTGCTCCCGACCAGCCCGTCGGCCACCGCCGAACTGCTGTCGCCCCCGCCCCCGCCAGCGGTCGCGCGCTCGGCCACGTCGACCGCCTGATCGATGTCGAAAGGCTTGGGCAGATAATCGAAGGCACCCCCGGAAAAGGCGCCGACGGTGGCCTGCAGATCGGTGTAGGCGCTCATCACCACCACCGGCAGCTCGGGATGCTCGCGCTGCAGCGCGGCCAGCAGCTGATGGCCGTCCTGCCCCGGCATCCGCAGGTCGGTAAACAGCGCATGCGGCCGTTCATCCCTCGCCAATGCCTCCAGCGCCGATTCGGCATCGCTGTAGCTGCGCACCGCGAACCCGGCCGCGCTCAGCGCCCGCTCCAGCACAAAGCGGATCCCGCGGTCATCATCAACGATCCAGATCTTCTTGGTGGGCAAACGGGGGGCTCGGTCGTGCGGGGACCTACAGAATGGTGGTGGGCTGGCGGGATGGCAAGGGTTGCGATCTCAGGGCCCAGGGAAGAGGACCCAGGGCCCAGAGACCACACGCCGACAGTCTGGGCCCTGGGCCCTGTGCCCTGAGCCCTGGGCCCTGAGCCCTGGGCCTACAGATAGCAGCTACAATCCGGCGTCCACCCCCGCCGCGCCACGCATGCCCGCTCCCTTCGTCCATCTGCGCCTGCATTCCGAGTACTCCCTGGTCGATTCCACGGTGCGCATACCCGGCCTGATCAAGGCCGCGGCCAAGGCAGGCATGCCGGCGATTGCGTTGACCGACGACAGCAATGTCTTCGCCATGGTCAAGTTCTACAAGGCCGCGGAAAAGGCCGGTATTCAGCCCATCGCCGGGTGCGATGTGTGGGTGCGCGATGGCGACGAGGTCGGCCGGGCCACCCTGCTGGTGCAGGATCAGGAAGGCTACCGGCGGCTGTGCCAGTGGCTGAGCGCGGCCTGGCGTAAGGGGCGCGATCTCAAGGATCGGGTGATCATCGACGGCGAGTGGCTGGAGCACGGCAGCGCCGG
>JAGRJL010000232.1 GCA_020442775.1 Lysobacterales bacterium
GGCCGCAGTCGCCCAATTGGGCCAATTGGGCGATTCCGCTCACCATCGCCGTAGGCGAAACCAGCATGGCGATCTTCGCCATGACCTTCCTCGACCTGCGCCGGCGCCGACCCTTGATGCACCGGGTCTTCGTCGGCTTCGTGATCTTTCAGTTGCTGATGCTGGCGATCACCCCGCTGATCGGCTATCGCCCCGCAATCCTGATCGAGACCGCCGGCGTTTTCGTGATTGCGGTCATGATCCTGACCGCCGCGCTGATGCTGATTCGCGACGGCTATCGTCCGGCGCGCTATTTCCTGCTGGCCTGGACCGCGCTGCTGGTTGGGGTAGTTGCCTACGCGCTGGTGTCCTTCGGTTTGCTGCCCAAGATCTTCCTGACCGAGTACGGGATCCAGATTGGATCGGCGCTGGAAATGACCCTGCTCTCTTTCGCCCTGGCATTCCGCATCCGTGACCTGGAGAACGAAAAGCAGCGATTGATCCGGCGCAGTCGGGACCAGCTGGAAGCGCAGGTCGCCGAACGCACGCGCGATCTCAATGAGGCAATGAAGGAGCTGAGTGAACTCAACCTGCGGCTGCACGAGCACAGCCTGCGCGACGGCTTGACCGGGGCCTACAACCGGCGCTTTGTCGATCAGCATGTGGAAGCGATGCGCCAGCGCTGTGCCGAAGGGCAGCAGCCACTGTCGGTGCTGATGATTGACCTCGACCACTTCAAGCAGATCAACGACCGCTACGGCCACCTGGTCGGCGACGACTGCCTGCGCACGGTCGCCGACGTGCTGCACAGCCAGTTGCTCAACGACGAAGAGAAACTGGTCCGCTGGGGCGGAGAGGAATTCGTGATCCTGCTCCCTGGGGTTGGCCATCAGGCCGCACTCCAGCGTGCCGAACAGATTCGCAGCAACCTCGCCGCCTGCCCCAGCACGGTGCAGAACCAGTCGGTCCAGCTGCGCACCAGCATCGGTGTCGCCAGCGCCGACGCGGCACAGCTGGAATCGGTGGCCTGCCTGCTGGAAAGCGCGGATGGGGCCCTCTATCAGGCCAAGCGCGGGGGCCGTGACCGGGTGGTGGTTGGTCAGATCGCCGGTTGTATCAAAGATGAGACATCTGATCTTCGGTGAACTGCCTGAACCGTCACTAACTGACTTGTCGCTGCATCGGCCTCGCGGTACCGTCACCGGGCTCGTGTAACCGTATCCAGGCGCGATCCGGCGCCGCCAGGGAGTTCACCATGCCTTCGAAGTTCCTTGCTCAGATCTCTGTTGCGATTGGGTTAGCGGCCCTCAGTGGGTCGCTGTATGCGATCAAGCCCGATCCCAATGATCCTGCCAACCGCGGTACCTTCCGCTTTGCGGCACCCGCGGTGAAGTTCGACATTTCTCCGCCGCTGCGAACGATTCAAGCGATTCCGCCACCCGGAACGCCTGCAGAGCCCTTTTGGGGAAGCCTGATGGCTGACCCCGATGGACCCAAGATCCAGGGACCGCAGAGCGTTGATCGATCAGTTCAAGGCTTCCTGGGGCCGATGACAGTCCCGCCGCCGCTGCAAACTTTTGCCGCTGGCACTGGCGGCGCCAATCCACCGGATCCCAACGGCGATATCGGGCCCAATCATTACGTCCGGATGTCCAACGTCAGCTTCCAGATCTTTGACCGCAGCGGAACCAGCGTCTTTGGTCCCGCCGCGATCAATACGCTTTTTAGCGGATTTGGCGGTGATTGTGAGGCTGAAAATGCCGGTGACCCGGTGGTGCTTTATGACCAGTTGGCTGATCGGTGGTTGCTGACCCAGTTCAGTGATTCCAACGGACCCGGGTTCTTCAACTGCGTCGCGCTTTCGCAAACCAGTGATCCGACTGGAAGCTATTTTCGGTGGGCATTTCCGACAGGCACCTTCCCCGACTACCCGAAATATGGCGTATGGCCAAACGCCTACTTGATCTCGACGCGCGAGGTCAATGCAGGATTGATTGGTGCCTACGCGATCGACCGTCAGCAAATGCTGGCGGGTGTGCCAAACCCCACGGTGGTCTCGTTCACCGTTCCGGTGAATGAAAACTCCGGCGACGGTCTGCTGCCCTCCGATCTGGACGGAAATTTGTTGCCACCCGATCCGGACAAATCCTTCTACATCGGCGCCATGGATGACGGCGGGCCCTACGGCGCAACCCAGGATGCGCTGGCCATCTGGGAGTTCGACGTCGATTTCGCCACCCCCACCAACTCGACCTTCATCCTCACCGATGTGTTGCCGATTTCTCCCTACGACACGCAGTTCCCCTGCAGTGGTCGGCGCTGCATTCCGCAGCCGACCCAACCAGCGGTGGACATCCTGTCATACCGTCAGCGCGCCATTAATCGCGCGGCCTACCGCAACTTTGGCAGCTACCAGTCGCTGGTTACCAACCAATCGGTCGAGGCTGCGCCGGGCATTGGCGGCACCCGCTGGTGGGAAATCCGCAATTTGGGCAACAGCCCGGTGCTCTATCAAGACAGCACCTTCGCTCCTGGCGTGACCGATCAGATCAGCCGCTGGATGGGCTCCGCTGCGCAGGACGCCGCCGGCAACATTGCACTCGGCTACAGCGCGGCAGGCACACCCTTGGCCCCCGCAATTCGCTATACCGGGCGATTGCAGGGCGACCCGCTCAATCAGATGCGAGGGGAAGGCGTGATCATCAACGGCGCCGGTGAGAACACCGGATCCGGCCGCTGGGGTGACTACACCTCGCTTAACATCGACCCGACCGACGACTGCACCTTCTGGTACATCAATGAGTACTTTGCGACCACCGGTGGCACCTGGACGCTGCGCGTTGGATCCTTCCGGTTCCCCGAGTGCGGGGTGCCGGGTGGCAGCTTTGGTATTGCCGCGGTGCCGCTGACCCAGAGCGTTTGCGCGCCCAACGATGCCGTGTATACGGTGGACGCGCACGCCTACGAAGGCTTCACCGGTAGCGCGATGCTGAGCGCCACCAACCCTGCCGGGACCACGGCCACTTTCGCGCCGCCAACCATCGCGTCCATCCCGGGAAGCAGCACCCTGACCATCGGCAACACCGGCGGTGCCGCCTTCGGCCAGTATCAGATCGACATCCAGGCGACCAGCGGGGCCACCCAAACGCGCAGCGTGATGCTCAACCTGTTCACCGCGACGCCGAGCGCTCCGGCGCTGGTCAGCCCGGCGCCCGCCGCCGTGGGCCAGAGCCGCAACCCCACCCTTGAATGGATGACGGTGACCCAGGGCGAGACCTATGTGGTTGAAATCGCGACTGACAACGCCTTTGCCAATATCGTCGAAACCAGCCCGGCGACGACCGGTACCAGCTACGTGGTGCAGAACCCGCTGAACTTTGGAACCGAGTACTTCTGGCGGGTCGTCTCCACCAATATCTGCGGCGCCGGCACGGCCTCGGCCACCGGCAGCTTCACCACCCGCCCGGCGGTTGGCGTTTGCACCGGGGAGGACAGCGCCCGTCGCGAGTTCTTTGACAACGTCGACAATGGCAACATCGGATGGGCCATTGCTCCTGCCAGCGGCAATAACTGGCGGATTAGCACCGCCAACCCGTCCAGCGCACCGAATTCCTGGCTGGGTCCCGATTTCACCGTCACCGCCGATACCACGTTGGCTTCGCCGATAATTTCAATACCGGCCGATTCCCAGTTCTCGGCGCTTCGCTTCCAGCACTCGGTGAACATGGAAGAGAACGGCGCCAATGCATGCTGGGACGGTGGCTTCGTGGAAATCTCCACTGACAACGGCGGCAGTTGGGCGCCCCTTGATCCGGTCACTCCTCTGGAAGGCTCCTACTTCGGTCCCATCCCGGGAGGCCAACAGGCGTACTGCGGAACGGTTCCGTACTCCACCGCGAGCATGGATCTGGCAGGCTTTGCTGGCCAGGATGTCCGCGTCCGCTTCCGGGTGATCACCGACAGCAACACCGGCGATTTCCCGCTGGGCTGGGATGTGGACGACATCCAGGTGATCAGCTGCGGCCTGAACAAGGACGGCTTCGAGTAGGCTGGGGGACATCGCTGCAGCCCAAGCTGGGCTGCGGCGCTTCTACACACGGGGCCTTCGGGCCCCGTTTTTTTGAGTAGTCGGCGAAACCGGCGGTCCCGCGCACGCACTCAAAACAGGTGCGACCATTCCACCTGTCGAGGCCTCCTGATCCTCTGATGCCCCAGCTCGAGATCAACTGTGGTCGCTCCTTCAGTACCAATCTTGCTCGCACTCATCGCCATGAACCTGGTTTGCGCGCCGATCGAAGCAGCCGCGGTGAATCAGTCATTCCAGCATCAAGCGCGCGACGAGCTCGGCCAGCTGCTCACCGACCACTACCTCAACCCGGAAATTGGCGAACGCTATCGGGAGGCCCTGCTACAGATCCCGACCAACGGCGAACGCGAACTGACCGAGTTTGCACAGGTGCTGGAGGATTCGTTGCGTGAGGTCCACGCTGATGCCCATTTGCGGGTGTTGCCAAACGGGTCGGGCGCCAGCGCTTCGGTCCGGCGCAGCATTGGCGGCGGCCCGGTTCTGGGCGCGGACCAGCGCCTGGAAGGCAATATCGCCTACATGGAGCTGCTGGGCCTGCCGATCGACCGGTCGGCGCAGACCGCGATGGCCGAATTCCTGGACCGTCATCGCGGCGCCGATGGCCTGATCATCGACGCCAGACGCTGCCCGGGCGGCGGGCTGCAGGTGATNNGACGTGCTTGCCTCGCGCCTCTACGAGCAGCCCACCCACCTGGTGACCATGGAGATGCGCGCCGGAGCCGATGCCGCCCTGCAGGCCGACTTTGACGCCCTTTCCAGCCTGCGACGGGTCGATGCGCCGGCGGAGCTGATTCGCTGGGAGCACTGGGCCGAGCCCAGCACGGATCCTGCCGATCGGGTCTGGGCCAAGGTGCCGGTCTATCTGCTCACCGACTTCACCGCCTCGGCCTGCGAGCATCTGGCCCTGGCCCTCAAGTCCACCGGCCGAGCCAAACTGGTCGGCGCCACCACCCGCGGGGC
>JAGRJL010000233.1 GCA_020442775.1 Lysobacterales bacterium
ATCCGGATCGTCGCACCAGCTAGCTTCACCGCAGGGCACTCACGACTGACATTGCGCACACAAACCGTGTACCTCTACCAGTTGGCGGTTGGACCGGAAACCCTGCTTGCGGGCTTGCTCCTGTAGCTGACGATCCAGCACCGGATCATCCAACTCGACGGTCAGCTGGCAGGCGTCACAGATCAGGAACTGGGTTCGATGCGGCTGCTGCGGATGCGGGCAGCTGACGAAGGCGTTGAGCGATTCGATCTTGTGCACAAAGCCGTGCTCGAGCAGAAATTCCAGCGCGCGGTACACCGTCGGAGGCGCGGTCGAGCGTCCGCGTTCATCGCCGAGCTGTGAGAGCAGGTCGTAGGCCTTGACCGGCTTGTCTTCCGCCGCAACCAGTTGCAAGACGCGTTTGCGGATCTCGGTGAGACGCAAGCCCTTGGCCTTGCAGGCGCGCTCGACGATCGCGATGAAGTCCTCATGCTGGTGATCATGGTGCGCATGCCCGCACTGGATCATGTGACTGTCCATCCGGTTGCCATCAGCCCTGAGTCTACTCGCTCGCGCTGCGTGTGTGCGGGCCGGATCAATCTGCCCGCGGGATTGGTTCAGGCAACTGGAACCCGGCAGCGGCGCCACTGTTGGACATTGCCGGCGCCAGGGTCCCGGCGAGTCCACCAAACGGAGTTCGCAATCGGTCGCAAAACTTGATAATCGCTGAACGGCAGCATACGCTTGTAGAGATGCATACACCTTCAACCGATCGCATTACTGGCGAGGGGACTGGCTGTCGAATGCAAGCCCCCCCATCACGCCGCATTCGATTCAAGCCTGCTGCAGATTTCCTGTGTGCTTGGGCGATCCTCTTTGCCCTCATGCTCAGTACGACGGCGGCACAAGCCGGACGCATCCTCTCTCCTTCCGAGTATCTGCGTGACCCGCTGACCGAAACCATGGAGGCCAGCCTGCAGGCGGTCGAAGGGAACAAGCTGGTTTTCCAACCGGTTGGCAACGATGCCGGGGATTCCGACCCGATCGCCTTGCGGATGCCGGACTTCCTGCTGCCGCGAGTGAGCGTAGGTGAGCGCTATCTGGTGGCATTTGTGCGCTGGGCGCGGGCACCCAGCAATCCGGAGGCGAAGGTCGCGATGGCAAATGGCCCGACGGTCGCCATCCACCCGGGACTGGAACCAGCGCTGCTGCTTGCAAGCGCCCGCAATGTCGAGATTTGGGAGCTGCTCAGGTCCGCCGACAGGGACCGCGCCGACTATGCTGAACAGCTTGAGGATCTACTTCAGCATCCGGATCCGCAGGTCGCGATAATCGCCGCGGCAGAATGGATCAACCTGTCCGAATTGCGCGCGGGAATCACGCCGGCAGTCGCGGCAAAGATCGGAAAGCTGGCAGCGAGCGGCGATGTACCCGCTTATCAGCGCGCCTTCCTGCTCAACGCGGCAGTCCAACTGGGTACCACTTTAGGCCAGTGGTGGCAGCCACTGTCCGAATCTCTGCTGTCGGAGTCCTCTGTATACGGCCTGTCGTCCTATGGTGAGGACAGCCTGCTGATGGCGGCGATGAACGCCGCAAACCAACTGGCGCTTCCGGCAGCGACACTGGAACGCTGGGTCAGCTCGGAAAATAGTGCATTGGCCGAGGCCGCGTTGCTCAATCTCAGGCGCAATGCGCCGCAACGCGAGCAGGCGGCCATTCAGGCGGCGTTGGAGCAATCGCTGCTGCCAGCCCAAACCAGGGAATTTCTCAATGACCATCTGCGCCGTTTGCAGTTGGCGCAGGTACAAGGCGATAACCAGCCGATGAGCAGTCATTAGGTTGACCACTTCAGCACAGAGCGGGGAGCAGCAATAGATATGAAGAAGGTTCTGTTATTTTCCATCGCGGGGCTGCTTTGCCCAGCGACCATGCTTGCGGCAGCTTTGAATGCCAGTGATGCCAAGCAAGTGGAAATTGGGTTTTCCGAGCGACACGACACTTCTCCACCACTGCGCGACATGATCAAGAGCTTGCCCCAGCAGGCGCCAAAGGTCGCGCTCCCGGGAGAAGAGGAAGAAATCCCGAACATTTTCCTCAGCCCGCTGGCGGGTCAAAACCCCGCAGATGTGCCGAACAATCCCTTTGTGCAGCGCGCGCCCACCGGCGACCCGACGCCCTCGCCAATCATGAGCTTCACCGGCATCAACAACATTTTCGGCGTGCTCCCGCCTGACACCAACGGTGATGTGGGCATCTCCCACTACATCCAGTACATCAACCTGGGATGGGCAATTTTCGACAAGGCCACTGGCCTCAGGGTCGACATTCCTGGCGACGCCGACGACATCCTGCCCGGCAACTCCTTCTGGACCGGTTTCGGCGGCCCCTGCGAAACCAACAACTCCGGTGACCCCATCGTGCTCTGGGACAAGACCGCCCAGCGCTGGGTTTTCAGCCAGTTCACCGGCTCTGCCCAACCGCGCCAGTGCTTCGCGATTTCGACCACTGCCGACCCGCTGGGTCCGTATCACCGCTATGCGTTCACGTTCCCGAATTTCAACGACTACCCGCATATCGGCATCTGGCAGGACAAGGGTGGATCGCGCAGCGGCTACTACTTCGTCGTGCATGAGTTCTCCGGACAGTCGTTCGTCGGCGCTGGCTTTGTTGCCGTAGACCGCAACCGCATGTTGGTCGGGCAGCCCTCCGCATTCGTCCGCTTCGGTAGCCAGGATGCCTTTGGCGCGCTGCCGCCCCATCAGGAAGGCTTCGAGCTGCCGGCTCAGGGAACCTGTGCGCCCTTCGTGCACTTTGACGCCGGAACGGACGAATATCGGTTCTGGGATTTGTGCGTCAACTGGGACTTCCCCACGCAATCGACCCTGAGCACCGAGCAGCGTGTCTCCGCCGCAGCACCTTTCGACAGCGCCATCGGCGGCATTCCGCAGATGGGCAGTGCCCAGGCGCTGGACAGCTTCCCCAGCAACTTGATGTACCGCGCCAGCACCCGCACCTTCCCCGCTGGCGGTCCGACCGAGACCTCCATGGTGATCACCCATTCGGTCAACGTAGGCGGCGGCCAGGCTGGCGTCCGCTGGGTGCATTTCGAACTGCCCAACCAGGATGAGTTCCTGCTGGTCGACGGCATGGAAGACAGCGGCCCCGGACTACCGGCAATCACCACGCAGAAGAGGCTGATTGACGAGGGCACTTACGCGCCGGACGCCGCCAATCGCTGGATGGGCGCGATCGCGATGGATCAGAACGGCAACATCGGCTTGGGCTACACCCGGTCCAGTGATTCCGAATCCCCGAAGATCCTGCTCGCCGGCCGTGAACTGAACGACGAGCCCGGTACGCTGCGCAACGAAGTCGCCTGCACCCCGGCAATGACCGGTTCCCAAACCAGCACCTCGGGTCGCTGGGGCGACTACGCGTCCACCAGCGTCGATCCGGTCGATGACTGCACCTTCTGGCACACCAATGAGTTCTACGCCACCACCAGTTCGGCGGGTTGGACTACCCGGATTTGCTCCTTCCGCTTCCCCAATTGCGGCACCCCGGAGTTCACCCTGATCACAGAAGGTGCTCCGCGCGCGACGATCTGCTTCAACGAGGCCGATCCCAGCGTGAACCTGCGGGTAGCCTCGGTGGCCGGCTTCACCGGCCCGGTCACTCTCAGCGGCAGCAATGTGCCGGCAGGTCTGACCCTCAGCTTTGGAACCAATCCGGTTCAGGCTCCAGGCAGCACTGCGGTCACCTTGACCGGTGCCAACGCGCTGGCCAGCGGCGAGTACGACTTCTTCTTCGTTGGCGACAGCGGCATGGGCATCAACAGCCGGCCGTTCTCCCTGGGCGTCTCCGACGCGCTGCCGGCGCAGCCCACGCTGACCTCTCCGAGCCCCGCGCAGACCGGGGTGAAGGTGCGTCCCACGCTCACCTGGAACAGCGCAACCAGCGCCAATGAGTATTTTGTTGAGCTCGCCACCGATGCTGGATTTGCCAACGTCATTGCCAGCACCACCACCACCGGTACCAGCTTCTCGCCGGCGGTGCCGCTCAATTCCATGACCCAATACTTCTGGCGTGTCACCGCGTCGAACTATTGCGGCGCGGGGACCACCTCTGCCGCGAGCAGCTTCACCACCGGCACGCCGGGTACCTGTCCGGCCGGCAGCACTCCCGGTGCGACCTTCAGTGACGACTTCCAAGGTGGCACCAACGGCTGGACCACCAATGCACCGGTCGGGCCCAGCAACTGGGTGCAGGCCGCAGCACCGGGCGGTATCGGCATGAGCACTACCGTATGGTTTGCCACCAACCCGCCGAATCCCGGATCGAACAACAGTTCGGATCAGCGGCTGGTTTCGCCAGCCATCGCGCTGCCCTCGACCAATGTCGTCAGCACCTTCCTCAGCTATGACACCTTCCATAACTTCGAGCAGGATCCTCCAAGTGGCTGCTGGGATGCTGGTCAGCTGGAAATCAGCACTGATGGCGGCAGCAGCTGGACCCAGATCTCCGACAACCAGCTGTTCACCGATCCCTATACCGGCCAGATCACGCCGAACCCGGACAATCCAAACTCCGGCACTCCGGGTTGGTGCGTTGCCCCGGGCAACACCGCGCTGAACTCCATCGTCGACCTGGATGCCTACGCTGGTCAGAGCATCCGCCTGCGCTACCGGGTGGTCACCGACGGCAACACCGCGGCCACCGGCACCGGCGGGTTCTTCATCGACAACCTGGAGATCACCAGCTGCACCAACTGATCAGTTGACTTGATCGACCAATCAGCCCGCCCGAGGTCACTCGGGCGGGCTTTTTTTGCGCTCGATTTCCATGACCAGTTCTTGCCCCACCCTGGGTCGCCAAGTGCGGCGCAAGCTTGATCTGCCAATCAACTTGGCTCTTGCAACTCGGCACTGCGGCATACGGAGATTGGCACACCGCGCCGGATGCAGAGATCAGTGGCTGACGCTCACCGAACGGCGGCCAGGGGCGATTGCTTAACCCAGCACGAATTGCCGGAGCTGGGCAACCGACAAGGGCAGTAGGACACGGCTGCGCGCTGCAGCAAGCCGCCGACGACGCGTCGCTTGCCGTTTTAAACTCCGATCAGAGCGAGGCGACCTTGCGCCGAACCCCGCTACGCTCAGGCCTTAAGCCTCAGGCAGGGTGACTCCCCGTTGCCCCTGATACTTCCCGCCGCGATCTGCATACGACACAGCGCAGGATTCGTCAGACTCCAGGAACAGCATCTGGGCCACGCCTTCGTTGGCGTAGATTCGCGCCGGAAGCGGCGTCGTGTTGGAAAATTCCAGGGTGACGTGACCCTCCCACTCAGGCTCCAGCGGGGTGACGTTGACGATGATTCCGCAGCGCGCGTAGGTGCTCTTGCCCAGGCAGATGGTGAGCACCTGGCGTGGAATTCGAAAGTACTCGACGGTGCGCGCCAGGCAGAAGGAGTTGGGCGGAATGATGCAGACGTCGCCGCGAAAATCGACGAAGCTGTTGCGGTCGAAGTTCTTCGGATCCACCACCGCCGAGTTGATGTTGGTGAAGATCTTGAACTCATCCGCGCAGCGTACGTCGTAGCCGTAGCTGGAAGTTCCGTAGGAGATCAGGCGTCCGCCGGAAGCATTGCTGCGCACCTGCCCGGCCTCAAATGGCTCGATCATCCCCTGCTCCCGGGCCATGCGCTGGATCCAACGATCAGATTTGATACTCACGTGAGTGGCTTCCTGTGCTGATAGCAAAGCGGCGATTCGTACATCGCCGAGGCCAAATGGAGACGCTCAGGAGTCCTGAACGACAATATTGGGGAATGCAATGCGCTTGCTGCGCGACTCCACCGATAGTCGGGCAACCGCAGCCAATGCGCAGCAGCGATAGGCTTCGCTGATCGCGCCGTCGGGATCGGCGGCCACGGTGGGCGCCCCGGCGTCAGCCTGCTCTCGTATGGCCATCGCCAACGGTAATTGACCGAGTAACTGGAGGCCGAATTCCGTGGCCATTTTTTCGCCGCCGCCACTGCCAAAAATCGGTTCCGCGTGGCCGCAGTTGGAACACAGGTGCATTGACATATTCTCGATCACGCCCAGCACCGGCACATCGACCTTTTTGAACATTTGCAGCGCTCGGCGCGCATCCAGCAAGGCAATGTCCTGAGGGGTAGTGACGATCAGCGCCCCGCTGACCGGTATCCGCTGACACAAGGTCAGCTGGATGTCGCCGGTTCCCGGCGGCAGATCAATGATCAGATAGTCCAGATCATCCCAGCGGGTCTCGCTGAGCAGTTGCTGCAGCGCCTGAGTCACCATCGGGCCGCGCCAAATCATTGGGGTGTCTTCCGAAACCAGGAAGCCGATCGACATGGCCTGGAGGCCATGATTGCGCATCGGCTCCAGGTGATGCCCATCACGACTTTCAGGCTTGCCTGAAATTCCCAGCATCCTGGGCACGCTGGGACCATAGATGTCAGCATCCAGCACGCCCACCCGGGCACCTTCCTGGTTCAACGCCAGCGCCAGATTGACCGCGGTCGTCGATTTGCCAACCCCGCCCTTGCCGGAGGCGACCGCGATGACATTTTTGATCCCCGGCAACGGATCAAGGCCCTGCTGAACCCGATGCGCCTGGACCCGGCTGGCAATGTCGACGACGACTGATTCGATCCCGGGCACCTCCAGTGCACCGGCCTCCACCGCCGAACGCAGCGCGCTGCGACCTCGCTCCAGGGGAAAGCCCAGACGCAGATCGATCGCGGCCTTTGCCCCGCTGACCGCGGCACCCTTGACCGCTTCCAGGGAAGCAAGCGTCATTCCGCTGGAGGGCTCTACAATCTCACCCAGCCGCTTTTTAAGGGCCTCGTCAATATTCATTCGGTCTTCTGTTGGCATCGAGGGAGCGAAGTGTAGTGCAACTGCGAGTTCAGGTTGACTGCAGACTTTGCTACCGAACCGTCGGCGGAGCGGCGAGAGGTCAGATCAAGCGAGTTGTCGATGGTGCTCGAATCGACCAGGCAAGCCACTCAGAGCCGCCTCGATAGCGATGTTACGGGGTCACAAATACCCGAATCGGGAGGGTATCAGCGGCACCTTGCCTCGCCGTGCCTGCCGCACTGATGTCGTTTTCGCCGGCCCAAGCTGGCACTCGCACTCCTGCAAATGGGCCAGTCAGCTAGCGTGGTGGACTGTGAACCGGCTGAACCTGGTTCCAACCGATCTTTTTCTTGAGCCTGGCGAGAGAAGAAGGCACCGCACCACCAAAGCGACGACGAGCGACGCCGCAAACAGGGGACACAAGCTGGGATTGACTCAAGGAATTGACGGTTCACCACCACACTATCCCGCATTTCTCATTCCTCTCCGTCGCGAGGACGCCGAGAATGTGGGGGGCTGCGGTCCGTCGTGCACCAAATGGGCATCGAAGTCGTGATTTCACCACGTCGAGCCGACCGCCGAGGGCAGACCGCGGAGCGGAGTTCGGCTCCCGAAAAGCAGATTGAGCAATACGGCTTAGGCCGAGCGCGAATCGGATCGCTCAAGCACCACCGAAGTCGACTGATGCGCGATGCAGTCATGCAATTCACCGCGCGCGCGACCGCGCTGGACCGCCAATCGGAGCAGCGTCTGTGCCTGGGCCATCGCATCTTCCGGTGAGCTCCCGGAACCGGCCATCAGGGTCACCGCACCGACGCTGGCGCTGACGAAAACGCTGGTCTCCGAACGGACATGCGGAATCTCCAGATCGGCGATCGCCCCCAGGGCAGTGCGAACCACCTCCTCTCCCTTCTCGCCCTCGGCCAACAGCGCGAAGCGATCGCCGCTGTGCCTGGCGGCCAGATCCTCACCGGCGGCGAAGCAGCGGTGTAGCGCTCTGGCCGAGCGGATCAGACACTCATCCGCCGGAGTCCGGCCGTAGTGATCCGCGTAGCGACCAAAATGATCCAGCTGCAGCAGCATCACCGTCACCGGTCGCGGCTCCCGGGTGGCGCGCGCCCAGGTTCGCAGCAGTTCCTGATTGAAGCGCCTTCGATTGGCGATTCCGGTCAGCGAATCATGCGGCAGATATTCACGCAGCAGGTCACGTTGACGCTTGAGCTGCACATGGGTCTGTGCGCGCGCGGCGAGAATGGCCGGGCGAATGGGCATGGTAATGAAGTCCACGGCGCCGGCTCGCAAACTGCGCGCTTCGGCCTCATCGGTGCGCTCTGCGGCAGGTGCCAGCAGGATCACCGGTACGTCCCGGGTCCGCGATTCCGCTTTCAGCCATGTCAGCAAGTCCATGCCGCCAATTCCCGGCAGCGTCGACTGGGCGATAATCAGATCAAAGGCGTGCTCCAGCGCCAGCTCCAGCGCGCGCCCGCCGTCGCTGGCACAGGTGGTTTCGAAGTCTTCCTGCAGCGCCGAGACCAGCGAGTCCGCTTCGGCTGGGTCGTCAGCCACGATCAGGACTCGCGAAGGCGCTGCGTCAACCAGTCCGCTCATCTCCAATCTCCTGCCTGGCACTGTTGCCACCTCGCTGCGAAGGTGTCGAACGTCTGCGTCGCTCCCATCTTGTCACGGCGGCTGGCGCTTGCGCTGATCGGAGTCCAAACGTTCACAAATCCTCACTGAGCAAGTCGCTCGCGAATGCCGAGCCTGCGTGAGGACCCGCTCTTGCTGCAGGTGGATTGGCCAGTGCCAGCCGTCGGCAAACCCCGAAGTGCTGTCTGCGGGGTTTAGTCGTCGTCGAACAGATCTGCCAGTGAGGGACCAGAGGGGCCCGGCGCTGCCTTGCGCAGCTTTCTGGGAGCCACCGCTGCCCAGACCGCAAGCGCGTCAGCGGTGGCGGCAACGTCGTGCACGCGCACAATGCTCGCACCGTGCTGCACTGCGATCAGCGCGGCAGCAGCCGAGGCGCTGACTCGATCCGCCGGGTTCTCACGACGGCAGATTTGGCCCAGCATGGATTTGCGCGAAAGTCCTACGAGCACGGGGCAGCCCAGTTCGGCAAAGCGTTCCAGTTGCGCAAGCAGGCTGAGATTGTGCTCCAGGGTTTTGCCGAAACCAAAACCCGGATCAACCAGGATCCGCTTGCGCGAGATGCCGGCAAACTCTGCGGCCAGAATGCGATCAGCCAGGAAGCGATGTACTTCGGCGACCACTTCGCCGTAGTCGGGGCTGATCTGCATGGTTTCAGGGATGCCCTGCATGTGCATCAGACAAACTGCGGCACCCGCTTCGGCGACCACGCTCATCGCCCCAGGAGCCGCCAGTGCGCGCACGTCATTGACCATGCCGGCGCCTGCAGCGAGCGCTGCCCGCATCACTTCCGGCTTGCTGCTATCGATCGATATGGGCACCGTGCACTGCTTCGCCAGCGCCTCGATGACCGGAATCACGCGAGACAGCTCTTCGGCTGCGTCGACTTCTGCAGCGCCTGGCCGGGTCGACTCCCCGCCGATATCGATCAGATGCGCACCGTCTTCAATCATCTGCAGCGCGGCGGCGACCGCCGCGGCGACGTCGCGATAGCGGCCGCCGTCCGAGAAGGAATCCGGAGTCAGATTGAGCACCCCCATGATCGACGGCCGATCCAGCCGCAGCTGCTTGCCGGCACAGTCCAGATAAGGCGTGGTATCGAATTCCATGGGTCACCAATTCCGTGTAGGCCACTCGATATTAGCGGCTGAGACATCCGAAAAAACAACGCCGCCCGAAGGCGGCGTTGCTACGGTGCTCCGATCTGCGCTTGCAGACCTTGAGAGACGCGCTATTCGTCGGCGCTGAAGGTCTGCGCGGCCGGCTTGCCGATTCCACCCACCGGGCTGGAAGCGCTTGGCTTACTCGGCGGCGGAACCGAACTGCTGTCGTCCCAGCCATCCGGGGGCGGCACCTCGCGGCCCTCCATGATCGCGTCAATCTGCCCCGCGTCGATGGTTTCGTACTTCATCAGCGCCTCGGCCATTGCATGCAGCTTGTCGTCGTTGTCGATCAGGATCTGCTTGGCGACCCCGTAACAGCGGTCGATCAGCGAGCGGACTTCGACGTCGATGCGCTTGGCGGTGTCGACCGAGATGGTCTTGTGCTGGGTCACCGAACGACCGAGGAACACTTCCTCCTCCTCATCGTTGTAGGCCAGCGGCCCCATCGCCTCACTGAGTCCCCAGCGGGTCACCATGTTTCGCGCCAGCTGGGTGGCCCGCATGATGTCGTTGGAGGCGCCGGTAGTGACCTTGTCGTGGCCAAAGATCAGTTCCTCGGCCAACCGTCCGCCGTACAGCGAGCACAAACGGCTTTCCAGCGCTTCGCGACTCTGCGAGTAGCGGTCCTGCTCGGGCAGATACATGGTGACGCCCAGCGCTCTGCCGCGCGGAATGATCGAGACCTTGTAGACCGGGTCATGATCAGGCACCAGCCGACCAACGATTGCATGACCGGCCTCGTGATAGGCGGTCAGGCGCTTTTCCTTCTCGTCCATGACCATGCTGCGGCGCTCGGCGCCCATCAGGATCTTGTCCTTGGCCTTCTCGAAATGGCCCATACCGACTTCTTTCTGATTCTCCCGGGCAGCAAACAACGCCGCCTCGTTGACCAGATTGGCCAGATCAGCGCCCGAGAATCCCGGGGTCCCACGCGCAATCAGCTGCGGCTTGACGTCGTGACCCAGCGGCACCTTGCGCATGTGTACCTTGAGGATGTGCTCGCGACCGCGGATATCCGGCAACGGCACGACCACCTGGCGGTCAAAGCGCCCCGGTCGCAGCAGCGCCGGGTCGAGTACGTCCGGCCGGTTGGTGGCGGCGA
>JAGRJL010000234.1 GCA_020442775.1 Lysobacterales bacterium
GCGCGCGGCTGGCCGAAATCGACCATCGCCTCAATCGCTCCAATGTGCGCGCGCCCTTTGACGGGGTGGTGGTGGCGCGGCTGGCGCAGCCGGGGGAGTACCTCAATCCCGGCACTCCGGTGGTGCGTCTGGTCGACGTGACCCACCGAGAAATCAGCGCCCAGGTGCCGCTGGCGGTGTTCAGCCTGCTCAAGGACGGCGACACCTTGAGCGTCCGTCACGGCGGTCAGACCCTGCGCTTGCCGGTGCGCAGCCGGATCGGCGTCGGCGACCCTACCTCGCGCAGCGCCGAAGTGCGGATGAGCGTCGGCCAGGAAGATTGGGTAGTGGGCAGCGCGGTGGAAGTCGGGGTGCCCGAGGCCGCCAGCAAGCAGGTGCTCGCGGTGCACCGCGACGCCATTTTGCTGCGCTCCGGACAGCGCTTCGTCTACCGGGTCGGTGAGAGCGGCAAGGCCGAACGGGTGGAAATCCGCGAGGGCCTCTCGGTCGGCGATCAGGTAGAGGCCATCGGTGACCTGGAAGAGGGCGATCTGGTCGTGGTCCGCGGCGGCGAGCGCCTGGGCGAAGGAAGCGTGGTGCAGATTCTCAATGGTAGCGCTGTGCAGACCGGCGGATAGCAGTCGCGAGCATCCCGCTGGGTTGGGCCGGATCCGGACCAGGCTCGGCAAGCCCACCAATGCATCCCGGTCCGTGCTACGGCCTGATCAATTCCGTGCCGTTGCGTGACCTGGTCAACGACGGTAGCGTCTGCGTCCATGCCAGGACGACTACAAATGAAGAAACGGACGCTCTTGATCGGGTTACTGCTTTCGGCCAGCAGCATGGCCGCATCCGATAGTGAGTTTCATCGGAATGATTCAGCTCGGGTCCCCGGTTCACCCGCATCCGCGCCAGCTGTGGGGGCTCCGCCTGCTGGCGCTGTCGATGTTTCAGGTTCCGGACCGAGAGCCATGGCGGCGCAGTCCTGGGGGAATTCATCGAACAACTGGCCCGAGAAAGTGGTCGAGCCCCCTGCTCTACGGGTTCGCCTGCAGCCCGGGGCGGCAGACACCTGCCAGTTGGCTTTCGGGGTTGAGGTCGATCACGCGCTGGAGGTGCATCCGCCTTCCGCCCAAGGAACATTCTGGCTGACGTTCGTGGCTCCTGATGAGGGGCACTTCGGGATCAGCACGCTCGGCTCCAGTGCCGACACTTCGCTGGCGATTTGGAATAGCTGTGCGATGCGCGAAGGCGAGCGATTGTCCAGCAGCGACACCTACCTGGATTCCCAAGCGCTGGCATCGGTGGACGCAGTGCGTGCGGGGCAGCGATTCTACATTCGGGTCAACTATGTCGATGCTGAAGCCAGCGTGCGCGTGTTGATTCGGCAGGGCAGCGCCGTGATCAGCGGAACTGTGACTCCGGCGCCCCTTCCTGGCGTGCCTTACCAGGTCATTGCCTCCAATGCAGATGGATTCGTGGTCGGATCCACCTCGGTGAGCACTGTGGATGGTCGCTACAGCCTGCAGACCTTTTTCGATGCAGTTCGAGTCCGGCTTCAAGATGTATCCGGACAGAGTGGCTTTGTCATGCAGGCCCATCCTCAACGGCCTTGCTACGACGGCGCAGACCGATCATTGGACAGTTGTGGCGATCTCGGCGAGATTGAGCTCCTGGATCTGAGCACGGGCTCCCAAACGGGTATCGACTTTACGCTGTCGCCGGGCGGCGCCGTGGTGGGGATGGTGTTCGACAACGACAGCCTGGCACCGATCCGCAACGCCACGATCAATCTCAGCGAAGCCGGGGTTGACGCCTTTGCAGAGGGACGGTCTTCAGAAATCGGGCGCTATCGAATCGATGGACTTCCGCCAGGAACCTATTACCTGCAGGCCAGGAGTTCAGAACACACGCCCGTGTTGCACGAGCAGCAGCCGTGCTCGCCTTTTCCGTGCGTGGTCGATGCCGGCACGCCAGTGGTCGTAGGCCAGTCGACGACCACCGTGGTCAATTTCGGCCTGACCAGCAACAAGAACGTCCGCCTGCAAGTGGTTGGGTTGGCGCCAGGGCAGATCGTGAGCGCATTCTTCCTGGAGGAAGACGGATTCACAAACAGAGGCTACGCCGAGGCGACCGCCGATACACAGGGCAATGCGCTCATTGAGCTGTTCCAGCCGCCGGGTTCGGCTCGAATGTACGTCGCCGGCAACACGATCATCTCCGAGGTGTATCCCGAGATTGATTGCGTGAGTCCCGATTGCGCAGGCAATCGAACCGATGGGGCATTGATCACCATACCCAACGACGGTCTGGTTGAAATATTCGCTCAGGTGGCGGAGCGGCCTGAGGTCGTCGGAACTGTGCTGCAATCGTCAGACCTGACGCCCATCGAGGGGGCGGTCGTGTTCCTCTATCGGCAGGGCCAGAGCAGTAGCGCAACCGGTGCCGCCACTGACGAAAGCGGCGTGTTTGTCGCAGAGAATGTTCATCCGGGCGCCTATCTCCTTCGGACCCAATCGCAGTCACACATCGATGAGTTGTTTGATGACGTGGTCTGCCCCGAGAACCTTCCCATCACTGCCTGTCAGGGTGCCACGGTCGTCAACGTCAGCGCCGTGGGCGCTCAGCCGATCGAATTCGTCCTCGATCGCAGTGCGACCATCACTGGGCGGATCTTGCTCGACGGCCAGATTCGGCCGAACTTTACGACTTTCGTTGCGCTGCTCAATCAGGCGAATCAACCCATCGATACCTGGGTGATGTCATTGAACCAAACGGGCGCCTACACCATTGATGACTTGCCGCTTGGCAATTTCCGAGTCGGCGTCTACGCGATACCGAGCAGCTATGCCTTCCCGGCCCTCTATGACGGGGTCACGTGCGCGCAATCGAGTGGATCACCCTTCGAGAACTGCCCCGCCGGCGCGAGCGAGCTGACCTTGGCCGCAGGCTCGACAACTTCCGGCGTTGATTTTGACATTGAGGGCGCTTCTGGACGCGTTGTTTGGGTCCGGCGCGGTGACAACGGCGTCCACTTGCCGGGTATCGCGCTGGACATCTGGTCGCCGGACGGCAGCTACCGCGAATCGCATGTGACCAATGCAAATGGCTATGCACGGGTACCGGGTGGCCTGTTCAATCCCGCCTTCATCATGTCCAGCTCGAACGGCCAGGGGTTTGTGGACGAGGTGTATCGGGATCTGACCTGTCCTGATGGGGCCGCGTTCTACGGTCTGTGTTCACTTGCTGGGGCACAGGTTATTCAGCCCGATCCCCCGGGACCCGGGTTGGGAGCGATCTACGTGACATTGCTACCGCCGGGTAGTGATTCCATCTGGTATGACCAGTTTGAGTAGCCGCTGATCGGCTTGGCCGCTCGCACGCCGCCGGTCATTGGCTAGCGCGGCGCAGCTCCGTTGAAGTCGCTGCGCGCAGGCAAGCTCACTCTGTCGGCAGCGAGTTCCACAGATCCTGGGCCATTCGCCACTGCCCGTCCGGGTCGCGCTGCCAGACCACCAGGTACTTGCCGCGGAAGGGCTTGGGTGCCTCTGTTGGGCCGGTCTCGCCCTCGTAGTAGCCCCAGTCGTAGGCGTGGTCGCCGTCAACCACGATCTGGATCGGGCGCAGCTGATGGCGCAATACCCGGCCCGGCTGCTTCGGTGCCCACAGCTCGCGCAGAGCCTCGCGCCCGCGGACGAAATCCCGTCCGCCCGGCCCGGCCACGCCGTCGGCGGTGTAAAGCTGCACCAGCGTCTCGGTGTCATCGGCGACATAGGCGGCCGAGAAGCGCGCGGCTTGGGCGCGGATCAGACCCTCGTCCAGATCCGTCTGCTGCGTCGGCGACAGTTCGGTCCCGGCTTCCGCCGCGCCGGCAAGCAAGCCCCAGGCGAGGCAGATCATCAGCCAGCGGCTGGCGATGGTGCGGCTCATGAACGCCCTCCGATATGGACCCGATGGATCCGCACGATGCCAGCTGCCCGCGCCAGCGGCGTTAATTCCCGCTGGACAACCGGACTGCGTCGAACATCCTGCTCAGCCCTCA
>JAGRJL010000235.1 GCA_020442775.1 Lysobacterales bacterium
GGATCATGGTCCGCCGCCAGCCGGCGGCCTCGGACCTGCGCCTGCTGCTGATGGCCGGCAAGACCGTCGCCGACCTGGAGCGGATGGGTGACGAGAGTACCCGGGTGGCCAAGTTGGCCGCGAGGCTAGTGGCCGGCCCCTTTGAGCCGCGCTACCTGGATGAACTGGCCGCGCTGGGTCAGGTCACCCGGGAAATGCTGCGCGGCTGCCTCGATGCCTTCGCCCGCGGCGATGTGGCCCAGGCCAGACGGGTGATGGCCGAGGACAAGGTCGCCGATCGCAGCTACAAGGCGCAGCTGGTGGAGCTGGCCGAGTACATGGAGCGATTGCCCGCGATCATTCCGGCGGCGATCGATGCGCTGTTTGTGGCCCGCTCACTCGAACGGGTGGGCGATCACTGCAAGAACATCTGCGAGCAGGTGATCTATCTGGTTCGCGGCGAGGACGTGCGGCACCCCAAGAGCCGGCGCGAAGGTGACGAAGCGGTGGCCGAGTCAGCGCCCTCAGACCAGCAGGGCGGTGTCTGATCCGTTCTGCGCGCGGGTCCCCTGTCGCGCCACCAGCAGGCCCTTTAGCTCCGCAAGATCGCTGCGCAGGGCCAGCAGATCCTGATGCATCTGCTGCTGGTGACGCAGATCCGCCTGATTGCGTTCGGCATCGTGTTCGGCCTGCAGCGCGCTGACTATGACGCCAACGAACAGATTGAGCAGGGTGAAGGTAGCAATCAGGATGAACGGCACAAAGAACAGCCAGGCCCAGGGAAACTCGGCCATCACCGGGCGCGCGATGCCCATTGACCAGCTCTCCAGGGTCATCACCTGAAACAGGGTATAGGCGGTCTTGCCCAGGGTTCCGAACCACTCGGGGAAGCGTTCGCCGAACAGGTTGGTGGCGACCACCGCGCCAATGTAGAAGAACAGACCAAGCACGCTGAATACCGCTCCCAGCCCCGGAATGGCGGCCAGCAATCCGCCCACCATCCGGCGCATGCTGGGCACCGCGCTGAGCAGCCGCAGCACCCGCAGGATGCGCAGCGCGCGCAGCACAGAGAAGGCGCCGCCGGCTGGCACCAGCGCAATCGCCACCACCGCGAAATCGAACAGGCTCCACGGATCGAAGAAGAAGCGCTGTCGGTGCACATAGAGGCGCAGGCCGATCTCGATCACGAAAACCGCCAGGATCAGCTGGTCGAGCAGATGTAGAGCGCTGCCCCAGCGCGCCATCAGCGTCGCCGAGGTGTCCAGGCCAAGGACCACGGCGTTGAGCACGATCAGCGCAATGATCGAGTGCTGCACCCGGCGTGACTCCAGCCAGCGCTGTATCTGACCGCGGAGGCCGCTGTGGACCATTGGCTTAGTTGACATCGATTGCTCGCTTGTTCATGTGGGTCCCAGTGGATGCCGATCAGACATGTGCGCTGGCGGGGACTGGGGCGATGGGGGCATCGACGTCGGATTTAAAGTGCCGCGGGCACAACACGCAAGCCGGTGGCGGGGCCGGGTTCAGGCGGGATAGATCGCGCCGAGTACTCTGGGGCCGCGGGCGCCGGTCACCGTGGCCAGGTTGCCGGGCTGCCGGCTGAGGGTCTGCTGCGCCAGCCAGGCGAAGGCGGCGGCCTCCACGAAGTTGGGATCCAGCCCATGATCGGCGGTGGAGTCCAGCCGGATCGCGCCCAGCCGCTGGCGCAGGGCGCCGACCAGTACAGGGTTGCAGCTGCCGCCGCCGCAGATCAGCACCCGCCGGGTCTCCGGCTGATGCTGCTCCAGGGCCTGCGCGACGCTTTCGGTGGTCAGCGCCAGCAGGGTGGCCATCACATCGGCCGGCGCCCGCGACTGATCGCCCAGCAACGGGGTCAGCCAGGCGTCGTTGAAGTCCTCCCGACCGCTGCTCTTGGGCGGCGGCAGGGCGAACCAGGGATCGGCCAGCATTCGCTGCAGCAAAGCTTGGTCCACCTTACCCTGCGCTGCAAAGGCACCATCGGAATCGTGGTCGCCTATGCCGCAGCGCTGCGCCCACAGATCCATCAGCGCGTTGGCGGGACCGGTGTCGAATCCGCGCACCGCGCCGCCGTGCGGGAGCAGAGTGAAATTGGCAATTCCGCCCAGATTGAGGACCGCGCGGTCCTCATCCGGGTCGGCGAATACGCTGGCGTGAAAGGCCGGGACCAGCGGCGCGCCCTGACCGCCAGCGGCGACGTCACGACGGCGGAAGTCGGCGACCGTGGTGATCCCGGTCAGCTCCACAATGCGCGTGGGATCGCCGATCTGCCAGGTGAACGCGGTCTCGGCGCGAGGGCGATGGCGAATGGTCTGGCCGTGGCTACCGATCGCCTGGATCTGCGTCGGGTCGATCCGGTGTTCGTCAATCAGTGCCCGCGCAGCGCGGGCGAAAGACTCGCCGACTTGCGCGTCCAGGGTCGCCAGATGGTCGACCGAAGCCTGCTCGGCGCCGTGAATCAACGGCAGCAGTTGTTCGCGCAGATTGGTCGGATAGGCATAGGTCTGCGCGGCGATCAGCTGCAGCCGCGGGGCAAACTCCAGCAGGGCGACGTCGATGCCGTCGGCGCTGGTGCCGGAAATCATGCCCAGGTAGCGCACCGCAATGTTGCGCCGGACTAGCGGACTGCCAATACGCTGTCGAGCGTCGCCAACTGTGCGCGCGCCGCCTGTTGCTCCAGCCGGAACTGGGCCAGCTCCGTGCCGGTCAGCGGCTCCGGCCGAGGCATGGTCACTGTCAGCGGATCGCGATGCTGGCCCTTGACCCGGAACTCGTAGTGCAGATGGGGCGCAGTGGCCAGACCGGTCATTCCCACATAGCCAATGGTCTGGCCCTGGGTGACCTTCTGTCCCTTGCGCAAACCGGGCGCTTGGCGCGACATGTGCGCGTACAGGGTGGTGGTTTCCTTGCCGTGCTGCAGTTC
>JAGRJL010000236.1 GCA_020442775.1 Lysobacterales bacterium
TCGATGGCCAGGGCAACTCGCACGACGGAAGCCGCTTTCTCACCCGCACCCGATTCACCCAGATCAGCCAGTCCGGCTTCACCATGCAGCAGGATCGGTCTTTCGATGACGGTGTCAGCTGGGAGCAGGAAGCGCTGGTGATCATCGCCAGCAGATCCTGAGCAGGTGCCGCTTCAGGGCGCGCGGACGCGCCTATTGAGAGTATGGTTTGCCGATGAGTCGTTCCTGGATCTGGCTGCAGCTGTTGATCGGATGGTTGCCGGTGTGGGCGCTGTTCAGCCTGATGATCTATGTTGCCCACGGTGGCGATTTGTACGGGGCGATGCGGGTCGCGCTGCGAATGATGGTGCTGGCCGCGATCCTCGGGGTGGCGGTGCATCGTTTGACCGGTCGGGTGCCCTGGCCCTATCCCTTTCAGCTGCGCTTCGTGGGAATTCACCTGCTCGCCGCCGCTGCCTACGCAAGCACCTGGTTGTTGCTGAACAATCTGGTGGAAAGCGTGATTCACTGGCGCTGGGTGAGTGCGCTGGGTCCCGGCCTGGGCCCCTATCTGATCACCGGCGTCTGGCTCTATGTGATGGTCGCCGGGGTGGCCTATTCGGCCCGTGCTGCCGAGCGTGCGGCACAGCTGCGTTCGCTGGAGGCACGCAGCCAGCTCGCCGCGCTGCGCGCGCAGCTGCATCCGCATTTCCTGTTCAACGCCCTTCACACCGTGGTCCAGCTGATCCCGGTCGACCCGCGCGCAGCCACCCGGGCAGCGGAGCAGCTGGCGGAGGTCTTGCGCAGCGTGATCGACCAGCCGCGCGAACTCTGGCCGCTGGCCCGGGAGTGGTCGCTGGTCGAGCGCTATTTGGCGATCGAGGCGATTCGCTTCGGTGACCGGCTGATCGTGCAAAGCGATATCGCAGCGGCAGCCAGCGCAATCACCTTGCCCTCGTTCGCGCTGCAAACCCTGGTGGAGAACGCTATCCGCCATGGCGCCGCTCCGCGGATAGCGACCACCACGCTAAGGATCAGCGCGAAGCTGCACGATCAGCAGCTGCATCTGAGCGTCTGTGACGATGGCGAAGGTGCCGATCCGCAGGCCATCGAAGCCGCCAGCGGCACCGGCCTGCGTCGACTGCGAGAGCGGCTGGCCCTGCTCTATGGCAGTCGGGCGAGGCTCGAGCTCAATCGACTGGCGCAGGGCGGGTTCTGCGCCGAGCTGATCATCCCGGAGCAGGCCCCGATACCCGTCCTGGAGCCCGAGCATGACTGAGCACGCGGCGGTACGCACCCTGATCGTCGACGACGAGCCGGTCGCACGTGCGGGCATGCGCCAGATGTTGGCCGAGGTGGAGTGGATAGCGTGCATCGGCGAAGCCGCCCATGGTCTGGCTGCGGTCGAGGCCATCAACGCACTCAAGCCCGAGCTGGTCTTTCTGGACGTGCAGATGCCGGGGCTGTTGGGCACCGAAGTACTGCAGCGGATCGAACACCAGCCCTTTGTGGTATTCACCACCGCCTTCGCCGAGTACGCGGTAATCGCCTTCGAGCTGGGTGCTTTGGACTATGTCCTCAAGCCCTTTGGTCCGGAGCGATTGAGCAGCACGCTGGAGCGGATTCGTGGCGCCATCGGGGAACCGGCGCCGGCGGCGCTCGATCGCCTCGGTGAGGCGATGGCGCAAGGGCCGATCAGCCGGCTATTCGTCCGCAACGGGCGCAGCATCGTGCCGGTTGCGGTGGAGAACATTCACTGGATCGAAGCGGTCGGCGACTACGTGGCGGTGCATGACGGCAGCGCCAATCCGCACTTGCTGCATTTATCGCTGAGCAAGCTGGAACAGCGCCTGGATCCAGAGCGATTCACCCGCATCCACCGCACTCACATGGTCAACCTGGATCAGGTCAGCGCCTTCAAGCGACAGCTCAATGGCAACCTGGTGGCTGAGCTCAGGGACGGCACCGAGCTGGCGGTGAGCCGGGCGCGGGCGCAGGCGCTGCGTTCGCTGGCGCAGTAGCTCACAGGCGCCGTCATTATTCTGCGGCTCACCCTTCGGTCCACGGCAGATCGGCTGCAGAAAAGTATGGGTCCAGGTTGCCGTTGGTCAGTTCGGCGTCGATCATCGCGGCGATCTCCATCAGCAGCCGGTGGGCCGATGGCTGGCGCGCGCGCAAGGTGAGGTTGGCGACGCTGAAGCCGGAGAAACGCAGCTCGATGATCTGCTCGCCGATGCGGATCTCTCGCTCGCAGGCCGCATCGGGACCGCTCAGCGCGCGCGCCTGCTCGCGCTCATCGAAGGGCAGTTGCTCCACCGGGTAGTGTTCGTCCAGCAGCGTCAGCATGGCCGCCAGCATCTGCGGCTTCACCGGCTGAATCTCGTATTCCAGATAGCCCATGGTGTGAGTGCTCTGGCGGCCCTGATGCGGCAGCGGATGGAATTCAGGCCGCTCAACCAGACGCAAATGACCGGCCTGGTCGGGCTTCCAGCGGTAGTGATGCTCGACCCAGGCCAGGTCGATCACCGTCCAGTCAAAAAAGCGCATTCGCTGCCGGTCGATCGCCACCCGCTGCAGCTGATTGCTGTGGTAATCGACCAGCAGCAGCTGGTAATGACCGTCCTCGGCAAAGGAGATGTACAGCCCGCTGCGTCGGTCCGGCGAGGCACCCAAGGGTTCGGCGAAGTGGTTGATGCCGGGATCGAAGATGGCGTCAGCCTGATACAGCGACAGATCCTGGAGATCGAGCAGGGTGCGATCCTCCAGCTGCAGCAGGCTGCCGCGCTCATGGTGCTGGCGTCTGGGCTGGTAGCTACGCTTGCCCGACGGACGCGGTTGATCGAGCATCGCCCAGGCCACCCCGCGTCGGTCCTTGCCCAACCACTTTGCCTGCACCTGCGCATCAACGACCTGGAGCAGGTAGTAGTAGCTGCCGTTGTTGCCGTCTCCCACGTTCACCACCAGTACCTCGGGTCTGGCGGCGAAGCTCAAAACCGCATTCAGTCGCTTGCCGTAGCGCCGGGTCTGGTCGCTGTAGTCATTGAGCGGCCCGTCGAAACTGACCAGACGCCCCCGGTAGCGCACCGAGTAGTGGTCGCTGCTGCGACGCTCCAGACGGCCCTCATTCCAGCCCTTCAGATAGCTGCTGGTGTGGGTGTGGACCTGGAACGGGCCGCGCTGTTCGCTCCCGCCCGCGTGGGCGCGCAGCGCCACCATGCCGACGAAGAGCGCCAGCAAGACCAGTACCCAGGGGCTCGACAGCCACTCCCATCCCTGCTGCATCAGCGACCTTCGATCGACCCGGACTCAATCACCCGGATACGCCAAGCAGGCAAGTTCGGGGACCATCAGTGGATGGCCGGCGCGTTCGGCGTTTCGAACAGGCGCCGGCAACAGCTGCGGTCAACGGACAATGGTGTGACAGTGGCATGGAATGCGGGCCGGGAGCCTGCGCGGCACCAGCGGTCGGGGCTGCAACGGCGCCCTGGCGAAACCCTCGCGACGAACATTCATGATTACTGCGGGCTAGGGGCCGGCATTGCCCGCGCGAGCGAACAGCCGGAAAAACGCCGCGCCAAGCTCGAGTCGGGCGCTGAACTGCGCCATCAGCAGCGCCAGTGTGACCACCGTCAGGCTGGCCAGCAGCCAGTCTCTGCTGCGGTTGTGAATCGACCAGGAGAGCGCTGGTAGCCTTGACAGCTGCGGTGTCGGCACCGGGTGCAGGGTGCCGCTCAACGGGTGATCGATAGCCAGTTCGGCGCGTAGCGGAGGGTATGCCCGAATGCCGTCACTCAGCAGTGTCTGTTGCCAGCCCTGGCCCAGGCACAGCAGGAAGGCGGCGCTCAGGGTGAACGCCAGCGCCCAGTTCCTCGCCCGCAACCTGCTGTTCGCCGCTGATTCCATCGCTCTGATGTGGGGATCGCCCTTGCCGCTTCCAACGCCAGGCGGCGCCGCCAGTACGTGGCTATTCGGACCATCCCCAAAGCCGGCGCAGCAGCGCCATCCAGTTCAGCATGCCGGCGTTGGCGATGATCTCGATCTCGGCCTGGGGCATCCCGCCCTCGCTGACAAAGCGGGCGCGCTCGATGTGCGCGCCGTTGGCGATCAATATCGCCGGCAGATCGAACTGCAGCTGGTCCTGGTCCAGGTGATTGACTCGCTGCGCCAGCCGCTCGCCCAGATCCTCACCGCGGGCGGCGAAGTAGAGTCGCGCTGCGCGACCCAGGTCGCCGCGCACCCGGACCCGCGGTTCTCCGTAGTGCAGGCTGACTCGCTGCGCCTGCGCATCCAGTATCAGCGGCAGCTCCAGCCAGATTCGTCCGTCGGCGAGCTCGGATTTGGCCTTGCCCAGGAACTTCAGATCGACGCAGGCCCACAGTTCAACCTCGGCGCCCAGACCCAGCAGCAGGGCCTCATCGTGCACTTCTGCCGACAGTTCACGCGGCCGCACCACCCAGTTGTCGGCCTTGCGCCGGGCACAGCGCTCACTGGGCGCACGCTGGTGCAGGGTGTCGGCCAGCGCACTGACCGCGCCGCCCAGATCCAGCACCATGCGCAGTCGGCTTCGCGCAGGGCCATCGCCGCTGCCTGCGGAGGACAGATACATCCGGTATCGGTAAGGGACTTCGCCGATCTCGGTGTCGATGCTGGCGTTGACTGCCGGCAGCTCCGACTCCTGCGTCTTCCCGAGGTCAGCATTGGCAGCAGCCGGCGCCGTTCCGGGCACAACACCCAGAAGCATCAGTGAGCCAACGAAGACCGACCGCAGCCGCATGCGCGCCCCCAACAGTGACAGGCTGACCTTGATATTGCCTCAGCAATGCTGAACCTGCGGTCGCCAGCTGCCCGTCGCCGGCCCGCGCAGCCTAGCGCAAATCATCCTCCAGCAACTCGCGCACCGCTGCGACATAGCGTTCACTGACCGGGACCTGCTCATCCCGATTGAGAATCGCGTTGTAGGTGCCGTCCCCGGTGACCCTGATCCCGCTGATCAGCTGCTTGCGTACCAGGGCTGTGCGGTGCACGCGCATGAACTGATCGGGGTCCAGGCGCTTCTCCAGCTGACTCAGCGGCACCCGATGGAGCACGCTGCGCTCGCCCAGGTGCAGCTCCACATAGTTGCCCGCCGAGGCAATCCAGCGCACCGAGTCGATCGGAACGGTTTCCACCTTGCCCACCGAGCGCACGCAGACCCGGGTCAGCGGCGCGCTGGGGCGCGCGTGACGTGCGTCGTCCACCGTTTCCATCGCGTCCGAGACTGCCTCGCGCCAGGACGGCGACTGGCGTAGCGACACCAGTTCCCGGGCGCGGGTCAGCGTCTGCGCCAGGCGGGCGTCGTCAAAGGGTTTCTGCAAGTAGTCCAGGGCGTGGACCTCGAAGGCCTCAATGGCGTACTGGTCATAGGCGGTGACAAACACGATCACCGGCGGCGAGTCCTCGGTGACCAATTTGCGCGCCAGCGACAGTCCGGTCTCCTCGGGCATCTGCACGTCCAGAAAGACCACGTCCGCCGGCATCACCGACAGTGCAGCGCGCGCCGCAGCGGCGCTGCTGCATTCGGCCACCACCTGCCAGCCGGGTACCTCGCTGAGCGCGTGCCGCAGATTGGCCCTGGCCAGCTTCTCGTCGTCCACCAGAACCGCGCGCACTGCCGGCAGGGCGCCTGCTGAGATGGGGGGCGTGGCCGCGCTGGTTGCCTCAGTCATGTTCGATATCCGGTAGCCAAAGGTCGACGTGAAAGCGTCCATCACGAGCCTGTGCGCTGATCTTCGCCGCGCCGTCGTAACGCAAGCGCAGGCGCTCGCGGGTGTGGCTCAGGCCCAGGCCCAGGCCAGGGTTGGGCGCGCTGTGCTCGCTGATCGGGTTGTTCAGCTGCAGGGTGATGCCGTCGACCTCCACCCGAATCCGCAGTTCGATATCGCTGTCGCCCTGATGGGTTTCCAGGTCGTGGCGCAGCGCATTCTCGACCAGCGGCTGCAGCAGCAGCGGCGGACAGCCGACGTCCTGCAGCTTGTCCTCGTCGGCGTCGATGCGGACCTTCAGCCGATCACCATGGCGCAGTGACTGCAGGCTGAGGTAGTCGCGGACGAAGTGCAGCTCCTCGGCCAGGCTGACCCAATCCCGGCGGCTGGCGCCCAGGGTGTAGCGCAGCAGCTCGCTCAGTCTGGCAATCGCGGTGAGCGCGACCTTCTTCTCCTCGCTTCGCACCAGTCCGCTGATGGCGTTGAGCGCGTTGAACAGGAAGTGCGGCTCCAGCTGGGCCTGAATCGCCGCCAGCCGTTGATGCTCCAGCTGCAGCTGCATCTTCAGCATCTGCGACTGCAGCTGCTGGTTGCGCCTGTCGCGTTCAATCTGTCCGCGGGTCAGCGCCAGCCCGTAGGTGATCGCAAAGACCCCGCAGAAGAACACATAGTCGATGAAGTAGATGAAGCCCGGCCAGTTGAGAATGCGCTGCGGCACGCTGGCCAGGGTGTCGCCCTCGCTGAGCGCATCCAGACTCACTTCATAAATCACGTTCGGCGCGTAGAAGAGCAAATGCGAGAGCAGGAAGACCCGAACCACGGCGCGCGGGCTGGCCATCAGATGCGCGCGCCGCTCCAGCACCGCGAACAGGGTGACCGCGAATGCCAGCCACGGCGGATAGCTCAGGGTAATTCGCAGCAGCAGATCCAGAAATGGTGGCGCGCTGTCGCCGGAATCACTGATTCGGGTCAGGGTTTGCAGCACGATCAGAATCGAAAAGGCCGCGCAGCCGACCAGTATCACCTTGTGCAGCGGAACGAAGGTCTGGGGCGATTGTTGCGCGCTGGTCGACTGACCGCTTTTTGATACCTGAGCATCCATCCACCTAGGCTACGCAGATCGAGCTGTCGGCACCATCCTCGCGATCACCGGACGACGGGCGCTGGTCCCTGAACTGGTCGCTGCTGTCGCGGTGCCGGGATTTGATCCCGCGTCGCTTCAGGGCGACCAGGCCCTGCGCTAGCGTGATCCCCGGTTTGACAACTGAACTGGGAACAACATGACTGTGAAGAAGAGAGCCCTGATCGGGTTGGCCGCGCTGCTGGCCACCGCTGCGGTGCAGGCGGAGGTCAAGGATGGCCGTAGCCTGAATCGCTACGCCACCAGCGAGCGCTCGTGGGGCGTCAACGCCTACTGGATGGAGTCCGAGCAGGGCCTGGTGTTGATTGATTCATTGCTGCTGGTGCCCGACGCCGAGAACCTGGCGGCGGTGCTCAAGGCCCGCAACAAGCCCCTGCTGGGGGTGCTGCTGACCCATCCCCACGTGGACCACTTCGGCGGCTTGAGCACCATCCGCAAGCACTTCCCCGAGGTGCCCATCTACGCCACCGCAGCGACCACCAACAACATCCGTCCGGTGCACGAGCGAGCCTACGAGCAGGGTTGGATCCAGGCCTTCGGCGCCGACTACGACAAGAATGTGGTTTTGCCGAACAAGCTGGTGGAGTCGGGCAGCACCGTGATCCTGGGCGACATGCACTTCCAGATGACCTCCTTTGGCGCGATGGAGTCGGCCGACAATGTGCTGATCTACAGCCCGGAATTCGAAGTGCTGTTTACCGGCGATGCGGTGATGAATGGGCCGATCTATTACCTGGGCGAAGGTCACTCGCACGGCGTGATGGAGGGGCTGGAGCGGATCGCCCAGGCCTATCCGGCCAACCAGCGCGCCTTTCCCTCACACGGTGACCCGGGCTGGCTGGGCCCGATGGTGGAACACGAACTGGCCCAGGTGGCCTTCATGCGCGAGCAGATGAGCAAGGCGATCGAGCGGCCCAAGGCGCTCACTGAGGAAGGCAAGCTGAGCGATGCCGCACGGGCGCGGCTGTCAGGCATCTTCACCGAGCACTTTCGCCACTACCTGACCTTCGGGCTGGGCAGCGAAACCCTGGCCTGGATGAACATGAGCGGGCTGGAGCCGGAACTGCTGGCCGAGCGCAAGGCGGCGGCGGAGAAGGCCGCGCCCTAGCCCGAATGGTTCATGAATGAGGATTCGGCGAGCGCTGGTTCGCCGGGTCCTAATCCTTGCGAACCTGGCCCTGCAGCTAGTGTCCCCAAATTACCTTGACCTTAGTTCAGCGTCTTTTGCCCTGATACGTCGTTGCTCGTCGCAGCCATAGGCAAGGCTATACCTTGCTCCTCGCGCCTGGTCTCAG
>JAGRJL010000237.1:0-1316 GCA_020442775.1 Lysobacterales bacterium
TTGCGCGATCGGCCGGTTCGCTGCTGAGCGCGTCCATCCCGTCCACCTCGATGCTGCCGGCCGAGGGCCGCAGCAGGCCGATGATCGACTTCATCAGTACCGATTTGCCGGAGCCGGAGCCGCCAATCAGGCCGAGGATTTCGCCGCGGCGCACGTCCAGATCGAGTTGCTCGTGCACTACCTGCGGGCCGAAGGCGTTGCGCAGGCCGCGGATGCGGATGATCAGGTCCTCGCTCATAGCCCGATCTTCATGAAGAACACCGCGAAGAGGGCGTCAAAGAAGATCACCAGGAAGATCCCCTGGACCACCGCGGAGGTGGTGTGCTTGCCCACCGAGGCCGCGCTGCCCTCTACCTTGAGGCCTTCCAGGCAGCCGACCACCGCGATCAGGAAGGCAAACACCGGCGCCTTGATCAGCCCCACCCAGAGGTGGCGCAGCTCGGTGCCTTCCTGCATCCGTGCCAGATACAGTCCGGGCGACAGATCCAGTTCCATGATTCCGACCAGTCCGCCGCCAAGCATGCCGGCCAGGGTGGCCAGAAAGCTCAGCACCGGCATCATCACCAGCAGCGCCAGCATTCGCGGCAGCACCAGCAGCTCGATCGGATCCAGCCCCAGGGTGCGGATGGCGTCGATCTCCTGGCCGCTCTTCATCGCGCCGATCTCGGCGGTGAAGGCGCTGCCGGAGCGACCGGCAACCAGAATCGCGGTCAGCAGCACGCCGAACTCGCGCAGGAAGGAGAAATTCACCAGCTCCACGGTGTAGATCGCGGCGCCGAAGTCGGCCAGCACGGTCGCGCCCAGATAGGCGACCACCGCGCCGATCAGAAAGCTCAAGAGGCTGACGATGGGCACCGCATCCAGCCCGGTCTGCTCCATGTGATGAACCGCAGCGGTGATCCGCAGCCGCCGTCTGCCCAACAGCACTCGCGCGCTGGTCTCCAGCACCGCGCCAAAGAAGCCCAGCAGCAGCCGACCCTGCTGGTAGGCCCGGGCTACCGCGACCCCGGTGCGCTCGAACATGGTCAGCCAGCCGTGATCGCGCCGTTTGACCGCCGCCTTGCGCTGATGCAGGCGCTGATCGACCAGCCGCAGCAGCTCGCGATCGCCCTCGCGCATGCCCAGCAGTTCGGGCAGCGGGTCGGGCTTGCCGATCAGCTCCAGCAGCAGCATTGCGCCGGCGGTGTCGATTGCCTGCAGCTGGCGGGCGTCGATGCGGGTCACGCCTGGGGTTTGCCCGCCCTGCGGCAGGTCGCGCAGGGCGGCCAGATCATCCAGCCGCCAGCTCCCGCTGATCTGCAGCTCCTGGCCATGCT
>JAGRJL010000237.1:1323-14759 GCA_020442775.1 Lysobacterales bacterium
TGACCCAGCGTGGCGACGAGCGCTCACCGCGGTGCGGTGAATGGTCGTCAAGCGCTGGATCGGCGAGCTCAGCCTGGGTCATACCGCCGCGACATTCGAGGGGACTTCCAGATTAACCTATGCGGCCGTTGCGACCGAGATCAAGGCGCCTTTTTTGAACACCGCTGACGCCAACACCGACCCAATCGATCCGGTGATCGGCCAGGCGCTGGCTGCGCTCCGGCGCGGCGAGCTGGTGGCGATGCCGACCGAAACGGTCTATGGACTGGCGGCCGATGCGCACAACCCGGCTGCGGTAGCGGCGGTCTACGCGCTCAAGGGCCGGCCGCTGGGCCATCCGCTGATCATCCATTTGGGTGAAGTGAGCTGGCTGGCGCGCTATGCCGATCCGCTGCCGCCAATCGCGCGGGCGCTGGCCAAACGTTACTGGCCGGGGCCGCTGACCCTGGTGGTGCCGGCGGCGGCATCGGTTGACAGGCAGATCACTGGCGGCGCGGACACGGTGGCGCTGCGGATGCCCAATCACCCGCTGGCGCTGGCCCTGCTGCGCGGCCTGGGCCACGGGCTGGTCGCCCCCAGCGCCAACCGCTACGGCTCGATCAGCCCCACCAGCGCAGCCGATGTGCGCGCCGAGTTTGGCGAGCAGGCGCCGCTGATCATCGACGGCGGCCGGTGCCAAAGTGGCATCGAAAGCACCATCGTCGACTGCACCGTGGATCCACCGCGGCTGCTGCGTCCGGGCACTCTGCAGCTGGCGGAGCTGAGCGAGCTGCTGCCCGATCACCTGGGACCGCGCGCGCCGGGGCGGGTGGATCGCCACTACGCGCCGCGCACGCCGGCCTATCGAGTCCCCGCCGAGCGATGGGCGCAAGTTCTGCGGTCGCCGCCTGCGGCCAACGTTCAGGCGCTCAGCTGGGCGCCGCTGCCTGAAGGCGTGGCCGGGATTTGCCTGGGCGACGAGCCAATCGCCTATGCGCGCGAACTCTACCGGTCACTGCGCCAGCTGGACCGAGCCGGCGCCGACTGTATCCTGGTCCAGGAAGTGCCTGCCGACGCTGCATGGATGGCGGTCGCCGATCGGCTGTCGCGGGCGACTTTGCCGTTGCCGGCAGACGCGGCCTGAGTCAGGCGCGCGCCTGTCGCGATCGTCCCCAGGGCCACAGGCGCTCGCGCCAGCTTGATGGCTGACTTTGCTGGCTCTGGGACATCATCCCGATCAGGCGGTCGGAATCATCGAACTCCAGTACCAGCTCCTCGCCCTCGGGCGACACCGCGCGCAGGGTACGGCCGCGATAGTTGAGGGCGTAGCCCTTGTAGGACAGATAGGCGCCAACCGCGGGGATGTTGTCCAGGGAAACCCGGCACAACGCTTCGGTGATCCGGGTCTGCACGTGGAACGGGCTGATATCGTTGAGCGCTCGCGCGGCCGGTGCGTCGGGAATCAGCAGGAACAGGGCGCCGCCCGGAAAGGGCGCGCGGTAATAGCCGTCCGCCTTGAGCAGACCCACTGCAAGCATCGCAATCGAGGTGCCGTTGAGTTCGCCCAGGTCGAACATGCCCTGGGACAGCTCTGGCAGGGCGAGGCGCTCGCCGATGGCCTTGAGTTCGCGGGCGGAGCGGGTCACTGACGCGGAAAAGTCGGAGGCGGTATTGGCCCACGACCAGACGAAGCTGTGGTCCTCCTCGGCTTCGCTACCGAGGACTTCAACGGCGAACTGCACGCCGTTTTCGAATGTGAGGGTCCCGGCGTCCAGGTCAGCCTGCCAGTCGGATTCGCCGACCAGCTGCAGCAGCCGCAGCTGCTTGTCGTGGGTGGCGATCGCGTGCCGGTCAAACAGTTCGGAAAACTTGGCCGAGGGCATCACTTGGAGGTATTCCGTTGGTAGCGCGCAGCACGTTCGTCCTTGCGATCCAGGATCGCCATGGTTTCGCCGTAGGGACGGTTGAGGAAAGTGCCTCCGCCATAGCGCCAGCCGTCCTCGGATCTGGCCATCACGACGTATTCCTTCTCCCGTGCGCCGACCTTGGCGTAGCGACTGTTGACCACGATCATCACCGTCTGCATGTCCTTGCGATAGCAGTGGCCCATCTCGGTGCAGGGGATGTTCTCGGCTTCTATAGGACCGACTGCCAGTATCTCGATCTTCTCCAGCGGACCGTTGTTGAGCACGCTGCGCTTCATTCTGGAAACCCAGCTCTTGCGGGTCTTGTATTTGCGGATGCGCTCGTGGATCAGCTCGTACTGAGCCTCGTATTCGCCTTGCTGGTAGTGCTCGGTCCACGCTTCAAAGGCGGCAAAGGCCTCCTGCACCTCGGCTTCGCTGGCCAGCGGGGGAATCTCGATACGACCGGCGTGCGCCGCCGTGCTGATCAGCAGGGCCGAGGCCAGCAGTGCAGCCAGCTGAGGCCAGCGGCCAAGGGTCTTGGATAGGGTGCGAGCGAGCTTCATGATGGAGTCCTGATATTGACGGCGTTCCGCCTGATGGGTCTGAGCCGATCAAGACGATGCCGGCTGCGGGTAAGGTCGATGGCGCAATTCATGGCGAAAAAGTGTTCAATGCTGGCTCGTTGGAAACAATGGAAAATTGATCAGCAGCCGCGGATTTGGGGCGAACGGCTGCGGCGGAGCAAAAATTGACTCAGACAGCTTCATCGATTGCGCGGCAGGAGAACCAGGTGCAGGCGGAATGAGCGACAACGAGCGGTCGCCAGACGGCTGGCTTGCCCGCATCGAGCGAGTTGGCAACCGGCTTCCCGACCCGGTGTTCATCTTCGTCGCGCTGATTGCGCTGCTGGTGCTGTGCTCGGTCATCGCCGCCGGTGCCGGCTGGGGCGCGATCCACCCGCTGAGCGGCGAACCGCTGGTCACCCAGAGCCTGTTGTCCTCGGCCAACGTCGCCAGACTGTTGGTGGAGATGCCGCAAACCCTGACCGGCTTTCCGCCGCTGGGGCTGGTGCTGGTTGTGATGCTGGGGGCGGCGGTGGCCGAGCGCGCGGGGCTGTTCAGCGCACTGCTGGGGCGCAGCATCGCGCGCCTGTCCGGGCGCCTGCTGACCCCGTCGGTGTTTATCGTGGGGCTGCTTTCCCACCATGCCTCGGACGCGGCCTATATCGTGCTGATCCCGCTGGCGGCCTGGGTCTACGCGCAGGCTGGTCGCCATCCGCTGACCGGTATCGCGGTGTGCTATGCGGGGATCTCCGGCGCCTTTGCCGGCAATGTGATCCCGGGGCAGTTCGACGTGCTGATGCTCGGCATTACCGAGCCGGCTGCGCGGCTGATCGATCCGGACTTCGTGATGAACCCGCTGGGCAACTGGTGGTTCACCCTGGCCATCGGGGTGGTGTTCACGCCGATTGCCTGGTTGATTACCGACCGCATCGTCGAACCGCGGCTTGGCGCCTGGCACGGCGGCGGGGAGATCAATGAGCACGCGGTTGCACCGCAGCAGCTGAGTGCTGCTCAGCGTCGCGGCCTGCGCCGGGCCGCGCTCGCGGCGCTGGCGGTGGTCGGCTTGTTTGCCGCGCTTTGCCTGGTGCCAGGGCTTTCGCCGCTGGTGGATTCGTCGGTTGAAGGGCCGCAACGCTACACCGCCTTCTATCGCTCGCTGGTGGCCGGCTTCATGCTGCTGTTTTTTGCCACCGGCTGGGCATACGGTTCCGCTGCGGGCACCGTTAGCAGCCATCGCGACATCGTCGCCTTCATGGGCGAGGGCATGCGCAGCATGGCGCCCTACATCGTGATCGCCTTCTTTGCGGCGCACTTCGTGGCGATGTTCAAGTGGTCCAATCTGGGACCGGTGATTGCGATCAACGGCGCGCAGACCCTGCAGGAGCTGGCGCTGCCGCGACCGCTGCTGCTGGTGGCCTTGCTGCTGATGTCGGCTCTGTTCGATCTGGTGATCGGTTCGGCCTCGGCCAAATGGAGCGCGATGGCGCCGGTGGTGGTGCCGATGATGATGTTGCTGGGGATCTCCCCGGAGATGACCACTGCCGCCTACCGGATGGGCGACTCGATCTTCAATATCGTCACCCCGCTGGCCTCCAACTTTCCGCTGGTGCTGATCCTCTGCCAGCGCTGGCGCAAGGATTTTGGGGTGGGCTCGGTGATCGCGATGATGCTGCCCTACAGCCTGAGCTTCGGTCTTGCCGGACTGGGGCTGGTCGCGTTGTGGGTGGGGCTGGGGCTGCCGGTGGGGCCGGGTGCGCCGATGGAATATCTGCTGGATTCGCTGCGGTGAGCGAGAGCGAACTGCCTGGCGTGCGAGTGCTGCGTGATCAGATGGTGAGCATGCGCGACGGCGTGCGCCTGGCCACCGACGTCTACCTGCCGGTGGATGCCATAGGTGCGCTCCCGGTGCTGCTGGAGCGCACGCCCTACGGCAAGACCGGCACCAACCACGCGGACTGCAGCCTGGCCGAGCCCATGCCGCGGGCCAAGCCGCTGGTGGCGGCAGCGTTTGCGCATGGTGGCTACGCCTACGTGCTGCAGGATTGTCGCGGCCGCTACGGATCGGAAGGCGGCTTCAGCAAGTACCTCAACGAGGCGGCCGATGGGGTCGACACCCTGGCCTGGATCCGAACTCAGCCGTGGTGCAACGGCGATGTGGGCACGCTGGGCCTGTCCTACGGCGCGCATGTGCAAACGGCGCTGGCCGGAGAGCATCCGCCGGGTCTGAAGGCGATGTGGCTGGACTCCGGCGGATTTTCCAGCGCCTACCACAGCGGGATTCGCCAGGGCGGCGCCTATGAGCTCAAGCAGCTGACCTGGGCAATGAAGCACGCGCTGCTGGCGCCGGAGACCGCGGCGGATCCCGAGCGCCGCCAGAGTCTGCTCGCCGAGCAGGCCAGGCTGGGTCAGTGGGCCAGGGTCAATCCGTGGCTTCGTGGCGATTCACCGCTGACCGCTGCGCCGGAGTACGAGGCCTACATCGTCGATCAGTGGGCCCACGAGTGCTTCGACGACTACTGGTGCCAGTCCGGCCTGTACGCGCGCGGCCGTTACCGACAGTTTCCCGATGTGCCGATGGTGCATCTGTCCAGCTGGTACGATCCCTATGCGCTGACTGCTGCCGAGAACTACTGCGGATTACGCCAAGGTCGCCGCTCGCCGGCCAAGCTGGTGCTGGGGCCCTGGACCCACGGACAGCGCTCCAAGACCTACGCTGGCGACGTGGATTTCGGCCCGGCGGCTACGCTGGATCAGAATCTGGCGCCGGATTATCAGCGCCTGCGTGAGGACTGGTTTGACGCGCATCTACGCGATGGCGTTGGCCGCTATCTGCCCGAGTCGGTGCATTACTTCCTGATGGGCGGCGGCAGCGGGCTGAAGAATGCGTCCGGAAGAATGGATCACGGCGGGTGCTGGAAAGCTGCCGCTGACTGGCCGCCGCCCGAATCGGTCGAGACCGCCTTCTACCTGCATCCGCAGGGCGAGTTGCACGCGCGGCCTTACGCCGGCGAGGCTTCGCTTGGCTATCGTTTCGATCCCACAGATCCGGTGCCCACCATTGGCGGCGCCACTGCTTCGGGCGCGCCGCTGATGGTGGCCGGGGCCTTCGATCAGCGCGAAAGCGAAGGACTTTATGGCGCCAGGCAGCCGGGTCGGGCGCTGGCTGATCGAGACGATGTGCTGGTGTTCCAGACCGCGCCGCTGGCGCAGGCAGTAGACGTGGTCGGGCCGATCCAGGCGACGCTGTGGGTGTCCACCTCGGCGCTGGATACCGACTTCACCATCAAGCTGATCGATCTGTATCCGCCCAACGCCGACTATCCGCACGGCTATGCGATGAATCTCAGCCACGGGATCCTGCGCCTGCGCTTCCGCAACGGCTTTGAGCGCGCGGAGCTGGCTGAACCCGGTCAGGTCTATCCGATCACGATCAGCGCTTTCCCCACCGCCAATCGTTTCGCCGCCGGGCACCGGATCCGGCTGGACATCTCATCGAGCAATTTTCCCCATTTCGACGTCAATCCCAACAGCGGGGCGCCGGCTGGAGAGCGAAGCGATCCGGTGCTAGCGAAGAATCGGGTGCACCTGTCGGCCGACTGTCGGTCGGCGCTTAGGCTGCACTGTTTGAGTTAGGGTTCTGCCACCCGTTGGATGCGCGGTTCGGAATCGACCGCAGCATGGAGATCGCGCGCAAGCTTGGCCACTGCATCTGCCGTCGGGGGGTTGGCGAAGAGGCGTTTCAGCCAGGGAATTTCGGCGCAGACAAAGCAATGCCAGACGATGGCCTCTGACGGTGGCACGACTGCTTCCGCACCGGAATCGACCATGTCGACGTTCCCGCAGCCGACCCACAGCAGGAAAGGATCGCGAGCACACATCAGACAATGCCCCCAGTCCTCACAGATATGCTCAACCTCATAGCCGCGTGCTTCAAGTTGGTGTTGTAGCCATTGAGCGAGTTGACGACCGTAACGCCCCGGGTTGATCTCCTCGTCCTCGCCTTGCTCGATCTGGAACAGGTCAGAGCGGAACCAGAGGCCGGTTGGGTCTTCGACTGTCTTGCTTTGGTCATCACGTTCCAGTTCAGCGTCCGCGTCAATGACCTTGGCGAAACCGAAGCGCGCATGGATTAGATACATGCTGGCCGGGATGCCAAAGAGTATGCAGAACATCAGGGCATTGAGCACCGAAGGCGTGGCGCGGCTGTCACCGATGATGGGTTCCTTCAGGATCGAAGAGCCCAGGTAACTCAACCCGGCAATCACCAAGCAGGAGGCGACAATACTTCCAAAAAATGCCTGGATCCGGCCGGATGCGAAACAGGTGGTCCCAAGTGAAAAGCAAAAACCAGCAAAGAGGTAATGACCGAGTGGATAGGAAGCATCAGGCCCCATTCGCAACAGCATCAGCCCAAGTCCCAGCGTAACGATTCCCAGCAGTATTCGCGCCCCACGGCTCACCCGGTTTGGTCCTTGAACTGGAGTGCTGAAGCCGAGCAGCTTAGCTGGGTTCTGCCACCTTGTCCGACCACCTCGGATAAAGAAGTTGCCATTGAAGATGTCATCGCTATTACGCGTGTCGAACAGTGGGTTCCGATCCCGGCGGGCGACCTGATCGCCCGCCGGTCAGTCCGGGGAACTACTCGTAATGCAGCCCCTTCTCCTTGGCCTGCTTCCGCACCGCGCCGAGGATCTGGTAGTCCAGCGATTCCTCAACCTCGGCGTTGTCGCGGAAGGATTCCTCGAGGAACTGCTGGCGTTGACCGGCCAGTGCCTCCAGGGTGCTGCTCAGCTCCTCGCGCTTGGCCTTGGTCTCGGCCACCACCTTGGCGCGGTCCTCGACGTTGAGCTCGCGCAGCGGCTCAGGCAGCTGATCGGCATCGAGCTTGGCCAGGTCAACCCGGCCTTTTTCGATGTCGGCGACCAGTTCGTTCTCGCCGAGGAAGTTGGCGCTGCCGGCTTCGGTGCGGGTGTTGAAGGCGGCGCGCTGGGCGCGGCTGCTCAGTGAGCCCATCGCGGTGAGCTTGTCGCTGGCGGCGACTTTGGCCGAGGCGCGCTCCCGTTCTTCGGAATCGCCGTAATACAGCCGGGTGTCATCAAGTTCCTTGGCCAGGCGGGCCATTTCCTCGTCGAAGGGAGTGGCCAGCGCAATCGCGTCGCCGCCCTGGCTGACCTTGAAGAAGTCGCCCTGACTGAGCGCAGCCATCTTCTCCCACTCGATCTGGGTGCCGGGGTTGTCCCCGGCCTGGATGGTGTTGACCACGATACCCTTGGTGATGGCGGCCCTGATCGTCTCCGGGTATTTGACGTCGTCGGGGTAGTCCATGTGCGGCTGTGCATCGCCGACCAGGAAGACCACCTGATAGGCGTCGGGGTCCTGGCTCCAGCTGATCGAATGGACCGCGTCATACAGCGCCTGATTGACCGACTCCGGTCCGTCGCCGCCGCCCTGGGCCCGAAAGTCCATCAGGGTGGCATACATCGAATCCAGATCTTCGGACAGGTCGATCACCTTGGTCACGTAGCTGTCGCCGCGGTCGCGGAAGGCGACCAGGCCGATGCGCAGCTGCGGCTGCGGCTGCGCGTTGGCCATGTTGCTGGCGATCGACCAGATGTTGTTTTTCGCCGCCTGGATCAGATCGCTCATGCTGCTGGTGGTATCGAGCACGAAGACGGCCTCGACCAGTGGCTTTGCCGCGGGTGCGGCGATCGCATTGACCGGGGTGGCGGCAGGCTGCGGCTGCTGGGCCAGGCGCAGCGCGCCGGGATAGGCGTAGACCACCACCGCGGTGGTCAGCAACAGGGCGGAAACGAGTAGTTTGGTTTTCATGATCATGCTCCTTGGGAATGGACGGATCGGGGGTCTAGCGGCCAACCGAGAGTCGCCGCAGGGCAGCCTCGGCCTGACGCGCGGCGGCGTCGAAGGGATCGGAGTGGGCGCGCGGGGCTGCTGGCGAGGTGCCCGGCAGAAAAGGGTTCAGGGCCTGAATCAGGAAGTAGCACCACAGCGCCAGAAACAACGAATGGGAGTGATCGGCGCTGACGATGGCTGCAGCGAGCGCAAAGCTACATAGCGCGGCGTCGGCCAGCGCTGCCAGCGGGCCGGCGCTGCGAAACCACAAACGTGCCAGCCAGATCAGGATGCTGGGCAGCAACAGCCAGGCGCTCAGGCCGGGGTTGAGGACCAGCAGCCCGGCACCCATCACCAGCCACAGGCTGATCGCCACCAGACGACCGCTGCGCTTGCCGGCCCAGCTCAGCCAGACCACGAAATAGGCGCTGGACGCCAGCAGCAGATTCAGCTTGAGCGCTTGCGAACTGCCCAACCAGCGGCGGCTGAGCTCATAGCCGACCGCAGCGGCGATGCTGATCACCAGTGCCAGCGCCAGTTCGCGACCGAAGCGGGCGGCGTTCATGACGCCCTCCGCTGCTGCAGTTCGCGCAGCAGGGCCAGATCGACATCGGCCTCGGTGACCGCATAGGGGTCACGCGCGCCCTCGACTGGACCGCATTCGGGCGCCACGTCGAACAGGGCTGCCTTTTGCCTCAGGGCCTCCAGTTGATCGCCTTGTGCGTTAAGCCGCGGCGCCAGCTGGGCAACCTCGGCTTCCAGTTGCGTCTGCAGCGACTTGAGCTGGTCCAGCTGGCGCTGTTGCTCCAGGCGTCGGCGCAGACAGCGACGGATCAGTTCGTCGTTGGCGGCTTCGAAGGACAGGTCCAGTTCTTCGCTGAGCCTGGCGATGGACTGTTCGGTCTGGCGCTGGCGCTCGCGATTCTTGGTCAGATCCTCTTCGCGCAGCTTCAGCTGGCGGGTCAGATCGTTGACCGCGTCCTCCATCTCGCGCAGCGACTGGCGCAGCAGCGCTTCGGGTTCCTCCATGCGATCGAGCACCGCGTGCATGTCGGCGGTGAACAATCGGGTGAAGCGGGTGATCAAGGCCATTGGCACTCTCCGGATGGCGAAGGGATTGCTTCGGGGTGCAGCCATCTTCGAGCGTGCGGAGAGCAGGGAACAGGCCGAGTTGTGCAAACATGTTCGGCGAGTTTTTACCGGGAATTTACCTGCGCTCGCGGTGGGCCGGGATAGGATCAGAAGGCCTGAGCTGGGCGTTTTGGGAGCGCATGGACAACAAGCACTCACTGCTGATCGTTGAAGATGAGGCCGCGATTCGTGCCGGACTGGTGGACGTGTTCGTCTATCACGGCTACGCAGTGGAGACCGCGGCCGACGGTGAGAGCGGCCTGCGTCTGGCCCTGAGCGGGCGCTTTGATCTGATCCTGCTGGACGTGATGCTGCCGGGACGCAACGGCTACCAGATCCTGGAACAGATCCGTCTGCAAGACCGTGAGCAGGCAGTGATCATGCTGACCGCCAAATCCACCGATGAGGACGTGGTGCAGGGACTAGCGCTGGGCGCCGACGACTATGTTGCCAAGCCCTTTTCGGTCACCCAGCTGGTGCTGCGGGTGCAGGCGGTGCTGCGGCGGACCCTGGCCGGATCGCGCGCACCGGAGCAGCTCGAACTGCTGGATGGGATGCGCATCGACCCGGCCAATCTGTGTGCGTACGGCGAGCACGGCGACGTCGCCTTCACCCGTCGGGAAATGGAGCTGCTGGAGTATCTGGCCGCGCACCACCAGCGTGCGGTGCCGCGCAGCGAGCTGCTGCACAAGGTCTGGGGTTATGCGCCGCACCTGGAGATAGAGACCCGCACCGTGGATATTCACGTCGCCAAGCTGCGTCGCAAGATTGAGGCCGATCCGGCCAATCCGCAGAGCCTGATCACCGTTCGCGGCGGCGGCTACCGGCTGCTGCTCGCGTGCTGAAGGTCGCCCGCCGGCTGCGCGCCGAGCACTCTCCGGCACGCCTGCGGCTGTTTCTGGGCCTGCTGCTGCTGGCATTGACCATCCCCAGCGCGGTGCTGATCTGGCAGACCCAGCAGCAGCTGCGCTGGGAATCACTGCACCAGTACCGCACCCTGGCCGAGGAGATGGCCCAGCGCATCGATGCCGAGCTGGGTCGGCGAATCGCGCTGGAGGAGGCGCGCAGCGAGGCCGAGTATCAGTATCTGGTGGTTGCCGGCGACCCCAATTCGTCGACCCTGGTTCAGCGTTCACCGCTGGCCGAGCTCAACGCCGAGCAACATTTCCCGGGCCTGCTGGGTCATTTCCAGATCGATCCTGACGGTCGCTTCAGTACGCCGCTGCTTCCTGACCAGGATCAGGTAAACCCGGCGCTGGGGCTGGATGGCGCCGACCTTGCGCAGCGCCAGCAGATTCAGGGTGAACTGCGCCAGGTGCTGAGCAGCAATCAGCTGATCGAGAACGAGCGCGCCGCCGCGCTGGGTGCCAGCCGTGAGGAGGCCAAGTCGGAGCTGGCCGAGAAGGAGGACAAGCTGCAGGCGGCTGCGGAGGAGGTGAGCAGTCAGGCTGCCTTCGATCAGCTGGCCAAGCAGTCAGTCAGCGAGGTCAGCAACAATCTGGGTCGGGTCGACGAGCTCAGGCTCAATCGCGACTATGCCGATTCCGATACGGTGCAGCGGCAGCAACTCGACAGCCAGGTGCTCAAGCAGGTCGCCGAGAACACCCGCGGCAAGCGCAAGGAGCGCAACGCGGTTTATGAGGCGATCGGATCGCTGTCCAGGCTCGACCGCGACAGCGCCGATTCTCCGATCCAGATCTTCGAAAGTGAGGTCGACCCACTGGAATTCAGCCTGCTGGCCAGCGGTCACGGGGTACTCTACCGACGGGTCTGGCGCGATGGCCAACGCACCATCCAGGGCCTGGTTTTCGATCAGCAGCGCTTTGCCCAGGAGCTGGTGGCCGCGGCCTTCGAAGGCACCGCGCTATGGGAGATGAGCGATCTGGTGTTGGCCTACCGGCAGAATGTGCTGCAATTGATTCCCGGGGAGCGCGCTCGAGGCGGCTTGTATCGCGCCTCACAGATTCAGGGCGAGTTGCTTTACCAGACCCGGCTGTCGGCACCGATCGACCAGATGGAGCTGATCTGGAGCGTGCGCCGGCTGCCGCCGGGGCCGGGCGCGCGAGTGGTGCAGATGGCTTCGGTGGTGCTGGCCGCGGTGCTGCTGGTCGGGTTCTGGCTGCTCTATCGCACAGGCATGCGCCAGATTCGCCTGGCCAGACAGCAGCAGGATTTCGTCTCGGCGGTCAGCCATGAGCTGAAGACCCCGCTGACCTCGATTCGCATGTACGCGGAGATGCTGCGCGAAGGCTGGGCCGGTGAAGAGAAGAAGCGCGGCTACTACGACTACATCCACGACGAAAGCGAGCGCTTGTCGCGGCTGATCACCAACGTGCTGCAGCTGGCGCGAATGGAGCGCAACGAGCTGACCCTGGATCGCCAGTCCCGCTCGGTCGAGGAGCTGATGGATCTGCTGCGCAGCAAACTGGCTTCGCAGATCGAGCGCGCTGGTTTCGTGGCCGATTACCGCATTGACCCTGCCTGCGGCGGGGCGCAGCTATCGGTGGATACCGATGCCCTGTGTCAGATGCTGATCAATCTGGTCGACAACGCGCTGAAGTTCGCGCAGGGCGCGGAGCAGCGCCGGGTAGAGGTCGCTGCGACCCGGCTGCCCAGCGGCGTCCAGTTCAGCGTGCGCGACTATGGCCCTGGAGTGGCCAAGTCACAGCTGAAGAAAATCTTCCAGTTGTTCTACCGGCCCGGCAATGAGCTGACCCGGGAATCCTTGGGCACCGGCATCGGTTTGGCCCTGGTGCGCCAGCTGGCGCGCGCGATGGACGGCGATGTAGAGGTGATCAACCGGCAGCCGGGTGCCGAGTTTCAGATCCGGCTGCCGATTGTCGACTGATCAGCTCAGGGCGCGCTGCACCACGGCAGTGTCGGTGTGCTGGATGAATTCGCTGATCTGCCCGTCAGTGAATTTCCACACGTGCACAAAGGGCGCCTGGAAGGACTTGCCAGTGGCCTTGAAGGTGCCGCTGTAGGTGCCCAGCGCGACCACCGTATCGCCATCGGCAACCAGTTCAGCCATCTGCGCGCTGAAGCTGTCCCATTCACCGCCCAGGCGCATGAAAACGTTGTCCAGCACCGCCTGCGGCCCGACATAGGTGCCGCCATACGGAAAGCCCTCGGCCTCAGTCCAGCGGGTTTGCGGGTTGAGCGCGCCGAGCACGCTGGGGATATCGCCGCGGGCAAAAGCGGCGTACAGCTGCTCAATGGTTTCGCGGTGGCTCATGGCTTCTACTCGCTGGATTGGAGAGCGAGAGCATAGAGCAATGATCGGCGCGGAAACATTGGCAGACGGGGCCATCTGCAGAGTGGGAAGGTGCCCGTCTTTGGGTCAGGGGCACGATCAGATGGGCAGCATCCCCTGGCTGATGTCGTCGTCCTCGTCCTCTTCTTCACGCTGCGCATCGACCAGTTCCGGGGGCAGGCGCTTGCCCGGCTCCACTCCCAGGCTGCGCAGCCTTTCCGCCTGCCGAATCAGATTGTTACGGCCCTGACTGAGTTTCTTGAAGGCCTCATCGAGCTGCCCGTCGGCCTTGCGCACCGCGCCCCTGGCCAGCTCCAGATCGCCGACGAAACCGACCAGCTTGTCGTAGAGCTTGGCCGCGCGCCGGGCGATTTCCTCGGCGTGGGCGTTGCGCTGCTCCTGGCGCCAGACGTGATGGACCGCTTTCAGGGTGGCCAGCAGCGTGGTGGGTGACACCACCACCACGCGGCGCTCCAGCGCATGCTCATACAAATCGGGCGCGACCCGCACCGCGTCAATGAAGGCGCCTTCCACCGGCACGAACATCAGCACCATGTCCAGCGATTTGCTGCCCAGCAGCTGATCGTATTTGCGCTCGGCCAGGCCCTGGACATGACGCCGCAGCGACAGCACGTGGGTGTTGAGATGCTGCTTGCGCTCGTCCTCATCGTCGCAGGAGACCGCGCGGTCATAGGCGATCAGCGAAACCTTGGAGTCCACCACTAGTGCGCGGTCTTCCGGCAGATGGATCAC
>JAGRJL010000238.1 GCA_020442775.1 Lysobacterales bacterium
CTTCGCCATCCACCCCGAGCCCGCCGTAAAAGCGCGGGTTGCTGGCGGCGGCGGCGATCTCTACGCGCGCGCCTTCGGCGCTCACCTCAGTCGCGTGAACCGCGCCTGTGAATCCGGCTAGCAATGCAATCAAGAACGTCAGTGCGGTTTTCATGATCTGGCCTCGTTCCATCCAATGAGTTCGCCAACCGCAACAAGCACTTTGTTGGCGTCCATCTCACAATGCGTCACATCGATGCCAAATCTGCCAATCCAGCAACCGCGCATCAGCTTGGCTACCATCCGCACTCAAACTTCGTCAGGTGTTTTGCATGAAAGAATCCCCGCTGGGTGCCGAACTGCGCGCAGAGCTGAAGTCCCTGATCGATCAGCTGCAGCACGCGCTGAAGGAGGTGATCGACAGCACCGATCAGCGAATCGCCCTGCCGCCGGATTCGGCGCAGGCGCTGCGCGATTTCCACCAACCCCTGCCGGAGTCGGGCAGCGGCGCCGCCGCCACCATTGAGCGCCTGATCGAACTCAATCAGCGTGCCGGCGGCAATACCGGCGGGCCGCGCTGCTTTCACTTCGTGATCGGCGGCAGCACCCCGGCTGCACTGGCCGCCGATCTGCTGGCGACCGCTTACGAAACCATCACCTACACCTGGGTGCTCTCCCCGGTGGGGGTGCAGATGGAGCTGCAGGCGCTGGACTGGCTCAAAGATCTGTTCGGGATTCCGCGCGACTGGTCGGGGGTGATGGTCACCGGCGCCACCATGGCCAACTTCGTTTGCCTGGCAGCGGCGCGGCAGTGGTGGGGCGAGCAGCACGGGGTGGATCCGTCGGAATGCGGCCTGGCCGGACTGCCGCAGATGCCGGTGCTGAGCTCGGGCTTCATCCATGCCAGCACCCTGAAGTGTCTGGCGGTGCAGGGAATCGGTCGCGGCAACGTGACCCGCTGCGTGCGCGACGACTTTGGCCGGGTCGATCTGGCCCGGATGGCGAGTGAACTGGAGGCCCTCAACGGCCAGCCGGCGCTGGTCATCGTCAACGCCGGCGAGGTCAACGCCGGCGAGTTTGATCCGGTGGCGGAAATCATTGCGCTGGCCCGCCGGCATCGCTGCTGGGTCCATGTGGACGGCGCCTTCGGCCTGTTTGCGGCGGTATCGCCGCGTACCGCGCACCTGGTCAAGGGCTTCGAAGGGGCCGATTCGGTCACCGTCGACGGGCACAAGTGGCTGAATGTGCCTTATGACTCCGGCTACGCCTTCGTCCGCGACTATGCGCTGATGGCGAAGGCCTTTCGCTATTCGGCCGACTACCTGCCGAGCGAAGACCGCGAGCGCCCCACCCCCGGCGCGATAGGCCCGGAAAGCTCACGCCGCGCGCGCAGTTTTGCGGTGTGGGCCACCCTGCAGGCCTACGGGCGCCAGGGCCAGCAGCGAATCGTCGAACACTGCCTCGATCTGGCCCAGCACTTCGGCGAACAGGTGCGACTGCATCCGCAGCTGGAACTGCTCAATGAGGTGCAGCTGAACATCGTCGCCTTCCGCTACAACCCCGGCGGCCTCGACGAAGCCGCGCTGAACGCGCTCAACCAGCGCCTCGGTCAGGCGGTGATCGACGACGGACGCTTTCTGGTCGGCACCTCCAGAATCGGCAGCACCACGGTGTTCCGGCCGGCTTTTTCCAACTGGCGCACCCGCTTCGCCGACGTCGAGGACTTCGCCAAGGTGGTGGTGGAAGTCGCGGCCGGCCTCGGAAATACCGCCACGGGAAGCTGAGCGCCAGTTAAACGCCCGCCATCGCGCGCTTGTGCGATCGCCCCTTGAGGCGGAAGGTCGGTTCGCCACCGCCGGGGATCATCGCCATGAGTGCTGGGATTCGCAGGAGTTTTCGGCTGGGAATGATTGGCGCTACCACCTGGCTCTGCTGGGCAGCGCAAGCGGCAGCCGCCGAGTTGCCCCAGTG
>JAGRJL010000239.1 GCA_020442775.1 Lysobacterales bacterium
CCATCACGCTGCGCACGTGATCGCGCCCCAGCTTGGCGGTGATCCCCTCGTAGGCCGCGCGATAGTGCGGCTCGGAGTCAGCGACCCGGCCGCCCTGACGCAGCGCTCCGGCGTAGTTGCTGCGCATCGCCAGGGTCATCAGGTGATCGTCGCCGAAAACCTTGGCGTAGGCCGGCACCAGTTCGGCGAACATCGCAATCGCCCGCTCCCAGCGCTGCTGATCCATCGCCAGGATTGCCAGCGGCGCGCGCACGGTGAGGGTGCGCGGGTGGTCGTAGCCAACGCGTTCACTGAGGTCGTCCACCAGCGATTGATAAATCGCCTCGGCCTGGTCGAAGCGCTCCATTTGCGATGAGGCCACCGCCAGTTCGATCTCGAAGCTGATCCGGCGGGCCGAGCCTTGCTCGAAATGCGTGCGCACCGCTTCCGCAATCGCCTCCAGCTTTGCCAGCGCCGCGGCGGGGCCGTCGGTGACCTTGACGATGACCGCTTCGGAGATGCGCAGATTGATCGCGTCCTTGCGCTGTCCCAGCCCGGCTTCCTCCAGCATGGTCAGCGCCGCCTCGGCCAGCGCCTTGGCCTGATCGGCATGGCCGGCCTCCAGAGTCGCGTCGACCAGCACCACCAGCCGGTCGATGCTGGCGGTCGCCAGCTCGTCGTGCTCGACCCTGGCCGCCTCCCAGGCCCGCCGCAGGAAGGGCAGCGAGAGTTCGGCGTCCACCAGGGACCAGTAGCTGCGCCCGATCGCGTAATCGATCTCCGCGCGCACCTCGGGCTGCCCGGCCAGCTCACTTTCGGCGCGCTGGGCAGCTTCGTCCAAAACCTTGCGCAGCAGGGTCTTGTCCAGATCGCGCGCGGTGGTGGGATCAATGCTGCTTAGCACGCTCCCCAGAAACTGCGCCACCTGATTGGCCTTGGCCGCCTCGCGATCGGCGCGTTCCAGCGCCTGCTGGGTCTGCCGCAGCGCCAGCTGGGTGCTTGCCAGCCCGCCCAGCAGCGCCAGCAGCAGCGCGCCACCGACGATAATCGGCAGCCGCTGTCGACGCAGGAACAGGCGCAGTCTGTAGACACGGCTTGCCGGCGCCACCTTCAGTGGCCGGTGCTCCAGCCAGCGCTCAAGGTCCTCGCTCAGCGCAATCGCAGACGGGTAGCGGTCCCCCGGCAGCGGCGCCAGCGCAGTGCCCAGGATCCAGCGCAGGCCGCGCGGCAGACGACGGATGGTCGCACTGAGCGCCGCCCACTCGCGCGATTCCTCGCGGCGATGGCGCTCCAGCAGCAGCGCGTGCCAGCTGGAGTGCGGATAGCCGGTGCTCACCGCGCTGCCAAAGGGCTCGTCGGCGAGCAGCTGCAGCAACATCACGCCGAGCGCGTAGACGTCGCTGCGTGTGTCCAGTCGGTGCTCGCCGCGGGCCTGCTCCGGACTCATGTAGATCTCGGTACCCTCGGCACCGCTGCCGCGGCGCTGGTCGTCCTGCTGCGCGGCGATCGCCAGCCCGAAGTCGATCAGGGTCGGCCACGGAGTGCCATCGACCTCGCGCACCAGCACGTTGGCCGGCTTCAAGTCGCGGTGGATCAGACCGTGCTGATGGACGTGCTGCACCCCCAGACACAGGCGCTCGAACAGGGTCAGGCGCTGAGTCAGGTCCAAATTGAGACGTCTGCAATAGTCGTGCAGCGGTTCGCCATCCACCCGCTCCATCACCAGATAGGGTCGCCCCAGATCGGTGGTGCCGGCGTCGTAGAGCCTTGCGATGGCGGGATGCTCCATCCTCGCCAGCGACTGGCATTCCACCTCGAAATAGGCCCGACTCAGGGTGCTGGTCAGCGCCCCGCGCATCAGCTTGAGCGCCACCAGCCGGTTGACCGGCTCACGCTGTTCGGCCAGATAGACCGTTCCCATGCCGCCCTCGCCGAGCAGCTCGAGGATCTGGTAGGGGCCGACCCGCTGCCCGATCAGGCCATCACCCGAGCCTCCGGCAGCCAGCCCCGCTTCGCTCAGCGTGGGCTGGTCCAGATAGCTTTGGGCGCTGGCCACCGGGGGCTACTCGTCGCTGCGACCGCGCAGCTTGAACGGCGGCTGATAGCGCGCTTCGGGCTTGCGCGGCGCCTTGACGGTGAGGCTGCCGTCGGCGCTGCCGCGTTCGTTGAGCACCCGCAGGGTGTAGTCGCCAGGGAACACGTACAGCGGCTGCTGCAGCGCCAGCGCCTGGGCCACCGGAGTCTCGCTGACCGGCAGTGCGGCGATCGCTTCGGCATCCTTGCCGGCAGCGCTCAGCTTCGCGTTCTCCGCGGCCTGCGCCGAGTCGGCGTCCAGCAGCAGATCCCAGCGCAGCCGGTTGAGCCCCTGGGTCAGGGTCAGCGGGCGCTCGGCCAGCACCTGCTCCTGCGCGTCCAGCACCTGCAGCCTGGCTTCGCCAGCCTGCGCCGACCACAGGTGGAAGTTCAACTCGGGTAGATCCTCGGGATCATGGAACCAGCGGCTGGGTCGCGAACGCCAGCCGTTGCTGGCCTGGATCGGATCGACGTAGAACAGATGCAGGTCCGACTCGCGGACCTCGGCGCTGAGCTCCTGCAGCGGCAGCACGTCAATGATCCACACGCTGCGGCCGTGGGTGCCGGCGACCAGTTCGCGGTCGCGCGGAT
>JAGRJL010000240.1 GCA_020442775.1 Lysobacterales bacterium
TCGCCCCGCCCGGCATCGAGGTCTACCGCATGATTGACGGCGGGGCCAGCTGGGCGAAGACCTATGAAGATGTGCTTGGCGAGTTCTACTACTCCTTCTGCTACTTCTTCGGGCAGATCCGGTTGGCACCCGATGATCCGGAACGGATCTATCTGCTCGGCGTGCCGCTGATGACCAGCGCCGACGGTGGGCGCCATTTCAGCGGGATCAATGACCCCGACGTACACGTCGACCACCACGCCTGGTGGATCAACCCGCAGTATCCGCAGCACATCCTCAACGGCAACGACGGCGGACTGGATGTCAGCTATGACGGCGGCCAGAGCTGGCTGAAGCTGGACCGGCAGCCGGTGGCGCAAAGCTATGCGGTGGCGGTGGACATGGCCGAGCCCTACAACGTCTACACCGGACTGCAGGATAACGGCACGCTGAAAGCTTCGTCGAAGGCCGATCCAGATGACATTGACGCCTGGCAGATGGTCAACGGCGGCGACGGGATGCAGATTCAGGTCGACCCGCGCGATGCCAAGGTCTTCTACAGCGGCTACCAGTTTGGATTCTACCGACGTCAGGGCAGCGCCAACGACGGCCAGGTACGGCCGCGTCCGGGCCTTTTGGATCCGGCCCTGCGCTTCAACTGGCAGACCCCAATCCTGCTCTCCAGCCACAACCCCGACATCCTCTACATGGGCGCCAACCGGCTGTTCCGCTCGATGGACCAGGGGGTCAGCTGGAGCGCCATCAGTCCGGACCTGAGCCGCTCCAGCGAGCGCGGTGACGTACCTTTCGCGACCATCACCTCGATCGCCGAATCCAGCCTGAAGTTCGGTCTGCTGTGGGCCGGCACCGACGATGGGCAGATTCATGTCAGCAGCGACGGCGGCAGCAGCTGGCAATCGCGCAACAAGGGTCTGCCGAGCGATCTGTGGGTCTCGCGGGTGGTCACCAGCAGCGCGGTCGAAGATCGCGCCTATCTCGCGCTGAGCGGTTACCGGGACGACGACATGCGTCCCTATCTGTATCGCAGCGACGACCTCGGCAAGCACTGGCGGTCGATTGCCAGGGGCCTGCCGGCCGAACCGATCAACGTGGTGCGCGAAGATCCGGTCAATCCCGATCTGCTCTACGTCGGGACCGACCGCGGGGTCTATGCCTCGATCGACGGCGGCGACAGCTGGCTGGCGCTGGGTCACGACCTGCCCAAGGTGCCGGTGCATGATCTGGTGGTGCATCCGCGCGACCGCGAACTGGTCGC
>JAGRJL010000241.1 GCA_020442775.1 Lysobacterales bacterium
TGCGTGGATCCTTCCGACCTGCGCCCGGCACGCTCGATCTTCATCGGCTATCTGCTGCTGGTGAGTCTTGCGGTGCTGCCGATCACCTGGGGCATGGCGGTGATCGCCCCCGCCGGAGTCGCTCCCGATGCCTACGTGCTTTGGCTGCCGCTCAGTCTCCAGCACGACACGGTGGCGGTGCTGGCCTTCATCGGTGGCCTTTCTGCCGGCACCGGCATGGTGATTGTCGCCTCGGTGGCGCTGTCGACTATGCTCAGCAACGACCTGCTGATGCCGGCGCTGATGCGCTTGCGCAGGCTGCAGCTGGAACAACGCACCGATCTCTCAGGCTGGGTACTGGGGGTACGGCGTACCGCCATTCTCGGCCTGACCGTCGCTTCACTGCTGTTCTACCGGCTGACCGACACCGGCGGCCAGCTCAGCTCGATCGGGCTGGTGGCCTTCAGCGCGGTGGCGCAGTTCGCGCCGGCCCTGGTCGCCGCGCTTTATCTGCGCCAGGCTTCCGCCACCGGGGTGCGCGCCGGTCTGCTGGTCGGCTTTGCGCTGTGGGTCTACACTATCCTACTGCCCACCTTGTCTTACGCCGGCTGGCTGAGCGGCGACTGGGTCAGCCAGGGGCCGTGGGGAATCGAGCCGCTGGCGCCGGTTGCGCTGCTCGGCCTGAGTGGCCTGGACGTCATCACTCACGGCACCTTGTGGTCGCTGAGCCTGAATCTGGGCGTACTGCTGCTGGTCTCTCTGCGCCGCCCGCCGACGCTGGGGCAGCGGCTGCAGGCCGCGCCCTTCCTGGATCCCTACGCGGTCCGCCTGACCCTGCCCGAACAGGCGGTGCAGCGGGTGCACCAGGGCGAGTTGCTGGATCTGGCGACCCGGCTGCTCGGTCCCGATGCCGCCCGCCGCGCCTTCGCCCTGCATGCCGAGAAGCAGAACCGGCCGTTCCACCCCGAAGCCCCGGCCGATCGCCAGCTGCTGGTCTTTACCGAAAGACTGCTGGCTGGCGCGGTAGGCACCGCTTCGGCCCGAATCATGCTCACTTCGGCGCTGCGCGGCAGCGGCCTGGAACTGGGCGAGGTGGTTTCGCTGCTCGATCAGACCAGTCAGGAGCTGCGCTTTAATCGCGAGCTGCTGCACGCGACCATGGAGAACATCTCCCAGGGGATCAGCGTGGTCCATGGACAGATGCGGCTGGTGGCCTGGAACCGTCGCTACGTCGAGCTGTTCGAGTTTCCGGACGGGCTGCTCTATGTCGGGCAACCGGTCGCCGACCTGATCCGCTTCAATGCCGCCAGAGGCGAATGTGGCCCCGGTGAAATCGATGAGCACGTGGCCAAGCGGATCGCCCACATGGAGCGCGGCACCCCGCACGTAGTTCAGCGGGTGCGGCCCAATGGCATGGTACTGGAGATGCGCGGCCAGCCGATGCCCGGCGGCGGCTTCGTCACCACCTTCAGCGACGTCACCGAATACAAGCGGGTGGAAACCGAGTTGCGCGACCTCACCGGACAGCTCGAAGAGCGCGTCAACGAGCGCACCAACGCGCTTTCCCAGTCGCTGGAAGCCCAGCGCGCGGCCAAGCGCGAGGCCGAAAGCGCGAACGCCTCCAAGGGTCGGTTCCTCGCTGCCGCCAGTCATGATCTGCTGCAGCCGCTCAATGCCGCGCGACTGTTTACCGCCGCGCTCAAGGCCGAACACGGGCTGTCCAATGACAGTGGCCAGCTGGCCCAGCGTATCGACTCCTCGCTGAGCGCCGCAGAGGAACTGCTGTCTGCGCTGCTGGACATCTCCAAGCTCGAACGCGGCAAGCTCAAGCCCGAGCTCAGCGCAATCAGCATCGAGATGCTGTTCAACAGCCTGGGTGAGCAGTTCACCCCGCTGGCCGATCAACACAACCTCTCACTGCGGGTGCATGCGCTGCCGCTGTGGGTGCGCAGCGATCGCCAGCTGCTGCGCCGGATCCTGCAGAATTTTCTCTCCAACGCGATTCGCTACACCGCCAGCGGCGGGGTCATGCTCTCGGCCAGGCGTCGCGGCGACTGCCTGCGGCTGCAGGTCTGGGACACCGGACCGGGCATCGCCCTCCATCATCAAAAGCGCATCTTCGAGGAGTTCCAGCGCCTGGACGGCACCCGCCACAACAGCGAACAGGGTCTGGGACTGGGACTGGCGATCGTTGACCGGGCAGCGCGCACCCTGGGTCACCCGATCAGCCTCAACTCGCGTATGGGGCGCGGCAGCGCGTTCGCGGTGGATGTGCCGCTGACCGAAGCTGAAGTGATCCCGAAAAGCACCGCCGCCAAGGCCACTCACGACCTCAGCCAGCTACGGGTGCTGTGCCTGGACAACGAGCCGGCGGTGCTCGAAGCCATGGGTGCCTTGCTGGGCCGCTGGGGGGCGCAGGCGGAACTGGTGCGCGATCGGGCGCAGGCGCTGGCCGCGATCCGGGAGAGCCGCCCCGATGTGCTGCTGGCCGACTATCACCTCGATCACGGCGACGATGGCCTCCAGGTAATTGCACTGCTGCGCGCCGAACTGGGCAAGATTCCGGCAGCCCTGGTCAGCGCCGATCACAGCGACGAGCTGGCCGGTCTGGCCCGCGAGCAAGGGGTGCAGCTGCTTTCCAAACCGGTCAAGCCGGCCGCCCTGCGCGCGCTGCTCAGCGCGCTGGCCAAGTCCTGATCAACAAACGGATCGCGTTGTGGGTCAGCCGTGCTCTGCGCCCGCCTCGTCCAGCTGCAGCTGGTTGACCATCATCACCACCTGGGTGCGGGTGTGCACCCCCAGCTTGCGCAGGATCGCGGTCATGTGCGCCTTGATGGTGGCCTCGGACACGCCCAGGTCGTAGGCAATCTGCTTGTTCAGCAGCCCGGTGCAGACCATCCCCAGCACCCGGAACTGCTGCGGGGTCAGCTCGGCCAGACGGCGGGCGAGGTCGGCCTCTTCAGGCGCCAGACTGGCCGGCTGCTCGCCCTGCGGTGACCAGATCTCGCCGTCCAGCACCGCGGTCAGTGCCTCCTTGATCCGGCCCATGTCGGTGGACTTGGGGATGAAGCCCGCGGCCCCGTGGGCCAGCGCGCGGCGGATGGTCTGCGGATCATCGCGGCCGGAAACCACCACCACCGGCAGACCGGGCCGAGTCCCGCGCACCTGCGCCAGTGCGCTGAAGCCCTGGGCCCCGGGCATGTTCAGATCCAGCAGCAGCAGGTCAGCGTCTCGATACTGTTCGATCAGCTTGAACAAGCCATCGACGTCGTCGGCCTGAGCGATCTCACAATCGCCCAGCGCCTGCCCCACCGCCGATTTCAGCGCCAGCCGGAACAGCGGATGGTCATCGGCAATCAGTATTGTCGGCATCGCGCACTCCTGCTGGCCCTTGCGCTGCCGGCGGCTGGCGCCGGCAGCACGTCGGGGTTAGCGGTTCAGTCGGCTGTCCACCAGCGTCGGCACCACGCCCGGATCAGCCAGCGTGGAGGTGTCCCCCAGCTGATCATGCTCGTTTGCGGCAATCTTGCGCAGAATGCGCCGCATGATCTTGCCGGAGCGAGTCTTGGGTAAACTATCCACAAACTCCACTGTCGCGGGTTTGGCAATCGGCCCCATCTCGTGGCCAACATGATCACGCAAGGCCATCGAGAGCTTCTCGCTGGGTTCGTACCCCTGCCGCAAAATGCAGTACGCCTTGATGATATTACCCTTCACCTCATTCGGATCGGGCACACCGATGCAGGCCGCTTCGGCCACCGCCTCATGACTCACCAGGGCGCTTTCAATTTCGGCCGTGCCCAGCCGGTAGCCAGACACCTTAATCACATCGT
>JAGRJL010000242.1 GCA_020442775.1 Lysobacterales bacterium
TACGCGATGGCTTTTCCGGATGGTCAGTTCATCGCCGAGGTCGATGTGCGCCTGGCCGCGTTGGCAACCCAGGACCAGGCGGTCAAGGTGCCGCGTAGCTCCGAGCCGGATGCCCAACCGACAGTGTCGGCGTCGGACCCCGCACCGCGCAGACCTGATCCCAACACGGTTGCGCCCAGGGGCAAGCCAGTACCGCCGGTCGACTCCCGGCGCGCTGATCCGGAGAGCGTCGACGAAGCCGCGGCAGCCAGGGCAAAGGCATCGGCCGAGGCCGAACAGTGGGCGGCGCAGACCGCGGCCGCGGTGCAGGTGCAGCGCGTCAATCAGGTCCAGAGCGAACTCAAGCGCCTGGGTCGAGCAATCGAGGTGAACGGGGAGTTGAGCGAGCAGACTCGTGCGGCAATCACTGATTTCGAACGGGCCAAGGGGTTGCCCGAATCGGGCGCCGTCAGCGACGAGTTGCTGGTGGCCCTGCGCGGCAGTCGGCAGTGGCCGGATCCCGGTCCCGGAGCACGCTTCAGCGATTGCCCGGGCTGCCCCGAGATGGTGGTGATTCCGGCGGGGCGCTTTCAGATGGGCAGCCCATCCGACGAGCCTCAGCGCCAACCCAGCGAGGGTCCGCGTCGGGAGGTGAGGGTCGCCGCTTTCGCCCTGGCCCGTACCGAAGTGACCTTTGCCCAGTGGGATGGGTGTCTGGCCGACGGTGGTTGCCAGCATCGACCCGCCGATCAGGGTTGGGGTGGCGGGGACCGCCCAGTGGTGGACGTCAGCTGGAACGATGCGCAGGCCTATCTGGCCTGGCTGCGGCGCAAGACCGGCAGGGACTACCAACTCCCCAGCGAGGCGCAGTGGGAGTACGCCGCCCGTGGCGGTACCGACACCCGGGTCTACCCCGGCAGCTGCATCAGCAGTGACCAGGCCAACTTCAACGCGATGTTTCCGGCGACCGGCTGCGCCGCCGGCCAGTTCCGCCAGCAGACCCTGCCGGTGGCCAGTTTCGCCGCCAATCCCTTCGGCCTGCACGACATCCACGGAAACGTCTGGGAATGGGTGCAGGACTGCTGGAACGAGGACTACCGCGGTGCGCCTGAGGACGATCGGCCGCGGCTGTCAGGCAACTGCGCTGACGGCACCGTGCGCGGCGGCGCCTGGCACGACTGGGGCTACTGGGTGCGCGCCGCCGCCCGCTACCACTTTCCCCGCGAATCCCGGCACCCCTACGGCGGCTTTCGTCCGGCGCGGGTGGTCGAGCGGTAGGCTGCACAATCATGCCGATCGCGCGCGAGGATGGGTTCTTTCAGTCCCACGATTCAGGGTTGGGCTCTCGTTTGGGAATTGAGTCAAGCCGCTTGATCGAATGCGTTGCTCAGATTGGGCAGAATCGCATCAAAGGTGTTTTTGGTGCGCCGAGCTTCGGATTCAATGGTGTGGACCTTGACTTTCTCACAGATGTTCCTTGGGTCGAGGACCTATGGTTCTGGGATATAAATTTGAAGAACATAGATGGTCTGTATGCTCTTCGAGACCTCAGGTATTTCGGAGTTCATCCCAAGCGCCCACCTATTGACTTCAGTTGCTTCCCAAGGCTTTGGAGCGCGGTTGTCGAGCCAAGAACTTATGATCGCGGTATCGGTGAATTAAATGAGCTGGAGCGCTTGCATCTTTGGCATTTTCGTCCAAGGGATGGGTCGTACTCATCATTTGATTTTCCTGGATCTCTGAAAGAACTCCATATTAACTGGGCTAGTCCCGCAAGTCTTGAGTCACTTCCTGCCCTTCCGCAGCTTCGCCGTCTTGAGGTCCACAGATGCCGTAATCTACGGTTTCTCGGAGATCTTGGTGCGAAATTTCCTAATCTGACCCACTTAGTTATTACCGCTTGTGGTGAGGTGGCAAATGGTGAGGGAGAGCGAGTTGTACGAGAATTGCCGCGCCTTGCGCATGCGTATGTACAAAATACTAAGCTGGTTTGAGGCGGTGTAGCCTAACTATATGTTCAAGCTGACCGCGGAACTGTCTCTTCGCTCGATCCCACATTGCCGCTGCGGCGGCTTGACATAGCGATAGATCGAATTTCCAGACCCAGTCCTACTGCGAACGCCGATCTCCGCGGCGTGGCGCGGCCTGCTCCCGCCGGTCGGCTCGAAGTCGTGGAACTCCCGATCGGCGCCTCGAGCGGCGCGGTCAACCGTAGGATGTGGTGAGCGCAGCGAACCGCATCAATGGTCGCTATCCAGCTTTCCTGCGACTAGCCGTCCAGAATCAGATAATCCCGCTGCGCTTGGCTGATCTCGGCGCGGCTCTTCGCGGCGCTGACCCACAGCACTCCGCCCAGCGCGAACATCACGATCAGCACAATGTGCTCGCGCGGCCAGCTCAGCGCCGCCGGGCTACCCGGATAGAGCATGGCGGCAAGCATGCCCAGCGCCCCCAACGCGGCAATCGACGGAATCAGCGCGCCGCCGGGTAGTCGGTAGGGGCGCGGCATCTCCGGGTAGTCCCGGCGCAGCCGCAGCAGCGACAGCGAAACGCCGAAGAAGGCCAGGGCGATACAGAAGGAACCGGCGTTGACCAGCGCCAGCAGCGCATCGCGGCCGAGCAAGGGGGCCAGCGCGGTGAGTCCGCCGACCAGCGCGATCGCCCAGTGTGGGGTGCCGTGAATGGGATGTGCCGCGCCGAAGCGCTTGGGGATGATCTGCCCCCGTCCCAGCGCGAAGATCACCCGTGAACCGGCCAGGAAAAAGCCGTTCCAGCTGGTGAACAGACCCAGCAGCGCGGCGATCAGCACCAGATCGGACAGCCACGGCGAGCTGAAGGCGTGTTCGAAGGCGCGTGCGGCAGGCAGGTCCGAGGTGATCAGCTCCTGCCACGGACCAACCATGCTCACGCTCAGGATGATCAGCGCATAGAAGGCGGTGGCGGCGATGATCGAGCCGACGATGAGGAAGGCCAGAGTGCGCGGCGGCACGCTGGTGGAGGCCTCTTCCGCCCCCTGGGGAATGGTGTCGAAGCCGACGAACCAGAACGGGATGGTGACCAGCACCGCGAGAATTCCGGCGCTGGCCACGCCGCCGTCGGCCGCGGCGATCCACAGCGGCTGCAGGTTGTCGGTGTTGCCGCTGCCCAGGCCGGCGGCGACGAAGATCAGGGTGACCGCGACGAAGGCGGCGGTCAGCCACACCTGCAGCCGGGCGGCGGCGCGCGCGCCGGTCCAGTTGACCCAGGTGATCAGCGTGGTGCAGATCACGCCCAGCAGCAGGTGGCTGAGGTAGACCGTGGAGCCGGCGAATTCATACAGCGGCCAGCGGTCGATCGCCGGGAACAGATAGCTCAGCACCTTGCCGATGGAGATCGCCTCAAAGCCGGAAATGCTGACGTAGCCGAAGGCCAGCGCCCAGCCCACCACGAAGGCCTTGAAGCTGCCGTAGGCCTTGTAGGCATAGGCCACCTCGCCGCCCGCCACCGGCAGCATCGGGGTCAGCTCGGCGTAGCACAAACCAATGCACAGCATCACCGCGCCACCGGCCACAAAGGCCAGCAGCGCGCCGGCCGGCCCGGCCTGGCCCAACCAACTGCCGATGGAGGTCACCCAGCCCACCCCGATCATCGAGCCGAAGGCGAGCGCAAAGAAGCCGAAACGGCGCAGCTCCTTGTGCAGGCGAGGGCGGTCGGGGGTGGTTGGGGAAACTGACATGGTGGTTGGTCCTCAAAGGTTATGGGGAGGTGGGTGGTTGGCTAGCTCAGCGCATAGCGCAAGAGGGCCCAGGGCCTAGGGCCCAGAAAGCGGTGGCACCTTCGGGCTCTTGACCTCCTGGGCCCTGGGCCCTTTTCCCTGGGCCCTTCCACAAGCTACTTCACCGCCACCGCCCGCATCTCCCGTGGGTAATGCACCTGACGCACCCCGGGCTCGAAGTGATCTACGCCCAGGGTCCATTCGGTGTGCGGCCAGCGGTAGCTGATTTGCCGTCTGCACGGCCACAGCGCGGCGGTGTAGAGGGTGCCGCGCTCGCGTTCATTGGCCAACGAAAACAGCGGCGGGCGCAGGAAGGCGGCGATGAAGCGCTCCTGGGTCTCCTCGTGCAGCATCAGCCGATTGAGCAGGTAGCGTTCGCGCTCCACTGTAGCCGACTGGTAGATGTGGTCGCGATGATCATCGCCTGGCTGGTGATTGGTGGCCACCGCCGCCGGAGTCACCAGCGCCGGCTTGTCCGGGGCCAGATGAACCGTGGCGCGACGACCGTCTACGTCCAGCGCGGTCACGTTGTAGGCCATGTGGGTGGGAATCCGGGCCAGCACCTTGGCCGCCTGCGGCGCGCTGCTGCAGGTCTCCAGCACATAGCGCAAGACGATCGGCACGCCGAAGCCCTCGCCGACCGCGCGGCGCCCGCCGAAGGTCAGCGACAGTGCCAGGCCGGCATCATTGACCCCGTCGACCAGCCCAATCAGACAGTCGCTGGTGCCCAGCACTCGGTGCGGACCCCAGTGGGTGCGCAGGATCACGCGATCGAAATAGCGGGTGGAATAGTCGTAGTTGCGTACCAGCAGCGGCTCGGAACCGGGCCAGACCGCCTGGGAACAGCCGCTGTGATAGGCCGGCGGACACCACAGGCTCAGAAAGCGCGCGGCGACGTCGCCGCCGCCGGCCAACTCAACCAGCTGCTGCCAGCGCTCGACGAACTCCGGCATGTGCTTTTCCAATGCCCGTCTGCAGGCCAGAAAGCTGGGCCTGGCCAGGTGGCCATCGCGCAGATACCAGCTGCGATAAGCCGGCCACAGCTGAGCGAACAGCCGCTGCCACGGCTGCCCTGAGTCGTCGTCGGCAATGGCGGAAAAGCTCAGATCCACGAAGCGATGATCCCGATGCATCGCCGGTCCGGGAGCCGGACCGGCGCGGCGCTGCTAGAGATATTTGAACTGGTGATCGGCAACCGCCACGGGCAGGCTGCCGGTCAGCGGCTCGGCGTGATAGTGCTTGCGCATTCCCTCGATCCAGCGCTGCGAGCGCTCGGTCAGGGTGAAGCGATCGGTCATGCCGCGACCGCGCAGCACCAGAATGCCCAGGTCCGCTCCCTCGTAGCGATAATCGCCGGCCTTCAGGATCCGCAGGTAGAAGGCCTCGTTTTCGCTGCTCACCGCGCGGCGGTGATAGTCGAAGCGGTCGAATTCCACCTCACCATCGTCGCGCATCCGCCAGATCCCGGTCTGCGGCGCGTGGGTGATCCGGTCGATCGAGTCGTCGGTGTGCTTGATCACCATCTGGCACCAGGAATCAATGTTCTCAGGATCGGCCCAGCGCGCATTCAGCTCGGCGATGTCCAGGGTGAAGGGCTTTTCGCTGAACTCCAAAAGATGGAACAGCGCCAGCGGTGCGTCGGCGTGGGCGAAGGCGGCGTGGTTGGTCATCGAGCTGGCCCCGGTGATCCGCGGATTGAGCTCGCCCAGATAGATATCGCGGGTCTTGGTATCGACCAGGAAATCCAGCTCGAAGTAGCCTCTATAGCCCTCCTTGCGCAGCTGTTCGCCGAAGGCGAAGGTGTAGGCGCGGGCCTGATCGCGGACCCGGGCGGAGAAGGTGTTGGCGAAGATCTCGTTGCCGCACNNACCAGCCGCCGCGGTAGGGCGTCAGCTCCTTGAAACCCACCAACTCGGTCATCAGCGGACCGACGATGGTGCCCTCCTTGGTGGCGCAGGCCTCGATCGCCGCGCCGCGACAGTTGATCCGCTTCATCACCTTGATCTCGCCGTGATCGACGATCTCGTGCTGATGCTTGCGGAAGTCGGCCTCGGACTTGATGAAGAAGGTGGTGT
>JAGRJL010000243.1:0-649 GCA_020442775.1 Lysobacterales bacterium
GCCCGGTCCAGGCTGCCTTCCTCGCCGCCAACGACTTCGTAGTCCAGCTCAAGCCCAATCGACTCGAAGAATGGCTCATCGGCGTCGGGATCACGCAGCAGCAACAGCTCTTCGATTGCGCCCACCACGCGGGCCTGGCGCTGCGGCCCTGGCTCTTCCTGCAGCGCGGCGACCAGTTCGGCCGACTGTGACTGAGCCAGTAACTGAGCCTGCTGCTCGGCCTCGTAGCGCAGCCGCGGCTGCAGTGTGGCGGTCCAGTAGCCGTACAGCGAGCTTTCCAGGATCAGGGCCAGCAGGAGGAATGCCAGACCCACGATCAGGGGGCTGCGCACGCTCATTGGTGCACCTTGGAAACCTTCAGGAACAAGGGCTTGAGCTCCAATCCAGCCGCCGCAATGGCGCCCGTATTGAGGTAGGGTCGAACCTTGGCCTCAATCGCAATCCCGGCCATCACCCCGCGCTCCACGTGACCCTCAAAGGGCGAATAGAGCATGATCTGTTCCTTGATGCTCCAGGCAATCAGGGTCTCCAGCTCATCATCGCTGGGAACCGCCGCCAGGAAAACGCCCGCCAGCTCCAGGGTATTGCTTTCATCGAGCTGCTGCGCGCTGCGTACCTGAACCGGGACGCCTCGAAGGGTCGCCTCTTT
>JAGRJL010000243.1:699-4245 GCA_020442775.1 Lysobacterales bacterium
CCCAGAATCAGCAAATGCAGCTGGCCGTCGTCACCCACCTTGTTCTCGATCCCGATCTCTGCCGCGAGCAACGAGCGAAACAGGCGCACTCCCGCCCGGGTGCGCCGGTCGTCGTAAACATCTGCATGAACGCTTGCGGTCGCCAGCAGCGTGCAGCTCGCCGCCAGCAACAGCAGCAACACCCGCAGCAGCCACACTCGCCGGCCTCTAGCTAATCGCGGCGCACTTGCGCGTCCGCCACCAGCTCTACGCCGACCCAGGGCGAGCGCAGTTTTTGATCCAGAATGGTTCACAGTGACTCCATTGTGCGGAACAATCATGGAGGAACAGAGGAATTTCACCGCGGGAGCCCACGGATTTGGACCGACAAGCAGAATCGACCCCCCATCATCTGCTGCTGGTGGAGGACGAAGTGGCTCTGGCGGCGCTGCTTGAACAGGCGCTGCGCGAGGACGGCTACGCAGTCACCGTGATGCACGACGGCACCGAAGTGAGCGAATGGGTGCGCCGCAATGATCCCTCTCTGGTCCTGTTGGACCTGATCCTGCCGGGCAAGGATGGACTGTCGGTTTGCCGCGAGATCCGCGCCTTCTCCACCGTCCCGCTGATCATGATCACCGCCAAGGTGGAGGAGATCGATCGCCTGATCGGACTGGAGCTGGGAGCCGACGACTATATTTGCAAACCCTTCAATCCGCGCGAGGTGGTAGCCCGGGTTCGGGCGCTGATGAGGCGCTCGTTCGACTGGCGCGATTCGCCGCAGGGGACTGGCCTGAGTCTCGATGAAGAGCGCTTCGAGGCCTACTGGAACGGCGAAGCCCTGGCCCTGACCCCGGTTGAGTTTCGACTGCTAAAGGCGCTCAGCCATCGACCCGGTCGAGTGCTCTCGCGCGCCCAGTTGCTCAACGCCATCTACGTCGATCACCGGGTGGTCAGCGATCGCACCGTGGATTCCCATATCAAGAACCTGCGCCGCAAGCTGCAGTCCAGCGCGGCCGCGACCGACCCCATCGAGGCCGTCTACGGCATGGGCTACAAGTTCGTCATCGACTGAAGCAGCCGTTTGCCGCAGCCAGATTGCGGCGAATCGCGCTCCCGCGTCATCGAGCTTTCCAGCCAAGCTGCACAGCTCCGCAAACTGTGCATGCTTTCTCCATGTTCTCTGCACAGTCCCAGCTGAAGATGATCATCAACAGCACTGGCACAGGGAACGGAACAATGACGATGATCGGAATGTTGGTAGCCTGGATTGCAGCAGCAGCGGCTGGCCTGTTTTGGTGGCGCCGCGGGGTCATGGCAACCGTCGAAGGCACGCCCGCTCGGCGCAAGGCAGTCCCCACCGCGCCGATGCGCAGCGTCGATCCGCGTCAGCTGGGAAGCGCCGCCAGCCAGCAGATCTGGGTCCTTCGGAGCGATCCCAACTGCGCCCACAGCCGCTCACTGAGCGGCCGCCGTACCCGCGGCGATCGGGCGGTACCGCTGGCGACCCTGGGCTGCAACCCGAGCACCTGCAGCTGCCACTATCAGCGTGCGGCCGACGGCAGACGCAAGTCACGCCGAATCTCGACCGACCGTCGCGACGGTATCCGCTTCTCTACCGACAGCGACCGCCGCGCCAGCGATGAGCGTCGCCGGGATGCCCGCGCCTGGTCACCGGCCCACCGAGCCAACTAGCCAACACCACTGCAGCCACGGACGGCTGCGGCAGGCGGCAGGCTTGCGCATCCGGCACCTCCGCCACCACCAGTAGGCGTGACTCCCCGCGGTCCAGGGTTGTGCTAGCAGCTCTGGACCGCCTTCGTTCAGGAGCGCGGGTCCGCAGCTCGGAACCGGCTTCGCCGAAGTCTCAGCCGGGTCTCCGGCACTCCGGAACTGGTTGCCAAGGTTGCCAGCGAAGGGAACAATGCCATCGGTGATTTGACACCGATTTCGCCGGAGACCGAGAGGTGACAGGCAAGCGCCCAAGCGAGAGCAGACTGGATGCCATCGTCGCGCAGAGTCGGCGCGCCGCAGAGGCGCGTGGGCACGGCTACCGCGAGCAGGCGCTGAAGCTTTACCCATGGGTGTGTGGGCGCTGTGCGCGCGAGTTCAATCGACTCAATCTGTCCGAGCTGACCGTTCACCATCGCAATCACAATCACGACGACAACCCGGCCGACGGCAGCAACTGGGAGTTGCTGTGCGTGTATTGCCACGACAACGAGCACTCCCGCTATCTGGATGCCGCCTATGGCAGCCTTGATGGCGGCGCAGCAGACAGCTCCCCGCCCAACAATCCATTCGCCAACCTCGCCGACCTGCTCAAGAAGGGCTGAGCCGGTGCCGTTCGGAATCGATACCTGCGAGTTGCCCGAGCAGTCGCTGCTGCGACGCTATCGGCGAGCCGACTGCCACACTGACTGCTACACCACGCTATTGCCCGGCTGCCGCAGCCAGGCCGAATTTGTCGAAGCCTTTTATTGCACGCGGCTGTTTCGGCTGGAGCGCTGGATTCTGGCCCACGCGGTCAAGCGACCGTCAACCGATGAGCAAGCGCGGACGCTCGGCGCAGGACTTGCCACTGGATTCGCCGCCTGGAAGGTAGAAGAGCAGACTGACGACCAGCTGCTGATGTGCGATTACCTCCAGCGCACCCGCTCCTGGCTGATGAGCGTTTGCGAAAGCGGGAGCGCTGGCGATCGCACCCGGCTGTACTTCGGCTCGGCAGTAGTCCACCCACAGCAGGTCGGCACAGCCAACCCGAAGGCTTCCTGGCCTTTTCGGTTGCTGCTGCCTGTGCACAAGCTGTACTCAGTGGCGTTGCTTTGGAGCGCGCGCAGTCGCCTGGAAAAGGTCCTGGTTGGCTGACTGACCGATCAGCGGAATTCGATGACGCGCTAGACCGACAACTGAAGGTGCGCGAGGTGCCCTGAGCGCCGCATCCGTCATCCAAAAATCAGCGCAGCTGACTGTCCTTGCTGCCGCGGCGATTGAATCCGGCCCGCTGAGCCTCGCGATCGAGCGCTTCCTGGCAGCCGATGCACAGCCGTACCCCGGCCAGTGCGCGGCGCCGGGCCTCCGGAATGGGCTCGTCGCACTCGGCACAATAGACCCGACTGAGACCGCTCGGGATATTCGCCCGCGCTCGCTTGATCGCATCCTTGACGGTGGCGTCAATCTGCTCCTGTACCGCCCCGTCCCCTGCCCAACCGGTTGCCATCTTGCCGCGATCCTTCACCTTACAATGGGCCAAGGATAACAGGCCCCTTCCTGGCCCCCCTGTGTTTTGCCTGAAGCTGCGAAAGGAATGACCAGTGCGTATCCCGCATCTGCAACGCTATCTGCTCACCGGCGCACTGACCCTGCTCCCGGTTTCGCTGACCCTGCTGCTGTTTGCCTGGATCTGGCAGCAGCTGGTCAGGCTGGGCTCACCCTTCGTCAACGGTCTGGCGCAGGCGGTGCAGCCCTGGTCAGCGCAGATTGCGTCACTACTGCGAGACTCATTCTTCACCGGCGCGCTGGGTGTGCTGCTGCTGGCCACTGGGGTCTACGCGGTGGGCTGGATGG
>JAGRJL010000244.1:0-5042 GCA_020442775.1 Lysobacterales bacterium
CCCTGTCGATGGCCGGCCGCAACGCTCGGCGCAGCGCCGAGATCAGTGAAGCCGCGCTCTGGGCGCAAAGCAAGCTGGATGCAGTCGGTGTGGAAAGCGAGCTGGCCGCCGGCAGCGAAAGCGGGCGCTTCGATGATCGCTACAGCTACCGGCTGGAGGTCAGCGAGTGGTTTCCACCGGTGACCGAGGCTGCGGCGGCGGCCGGTGGGCAACCGGCAGTGGCAGTGGATCTGTTTCGGGTCGAACTGGTGGTGATCTGGTCCGACGGCACCCGCGAGCGCTCGCGGCGCTTCGTGACCGTGCGCTCCAAGCTCAAGGACGGCAACGTATGAGCGGACCAGGGCAAAGGGTCCAGGGCCCAGGGACCAGGAATGGCGCCACGGGTGGCTTTACGCTGATTGAGTTGCTGCTGGCGATCGCGGTGCTGGCCCTGCTGCTGGGGATGGCCTATTCCGGGCTGCGGGCGGGGGTCAAGGCCGCCGATAGTGGGCAGGATCTGATTGATCGCACCAACCGGGTGCGGGTGACCCAGGAATTTGCCCGTCATCAGCTTTCGCGGCTGCTGCCGCTGGTGTTTGAGCAGGACACCGCCGGCGTGGGTACGGTGTTCGACGGCGACCGCAACAAGATGAAGTATGTCGGCCCGATGCCAGGTTATCTGGGCGTGGGCGGACCCTATGTGCAGGAACTTGAGCTGCTGCGCAACGGTCGTACTCGGCAGCTGGTGTTCAGACACTGGCTGCTCAACGGCTACAACGCCGATGAGATCGATCGCGATGAGGCGCTGCCGATTCGCCTGCTGGACGGGATCCGGCGCGGCCAGTTCCAGTACCGCACCGTCGACGACCAGGGCATGCCGGAGGATTGGACCGATCGCTGGGAGGACGTCACCAAGACCCCGGTGATGATCCGGATGGAGTTTGAGATGGAGGACGGCAGCCGTCTGGTCTGGCCGACTCTGGATGTCACCATGGTGGTGGATGCTGGCTCGGCCCGGGGCAACTCCGGCGGCGCCTTCTTCAACACCCAGTAATACCCGCATTCGCGACAACCACGGAACCCTGACCTCTTGAATTCAACCGCTTTCCACCGCCCCCGCACCCAGACTGCCTTGCCCGCTTCGCAGCGCGGCATCGCGCTGGTGATGGTGCTGTGGATGAGCGTATTGCTGGCGGTGCTGGTGGCCAGCTTCTCGATCGCGGCGCGCACCGAGACGTTGATGGCGCGTAACATGCTCGACACCATCACCGCGCGCTACGCTGCCGAAGCGGGTCTGCACTACGCCGTATTTCAGCTGCGCATGCCCGATCCCAATCAGCGCTGGGTAGGCGACGGGCGCAGCTACGAGTTCGATTTCGAAGGCACCCAGGTCAACGTGGAAGTGATCGACGAATCGGGCAAGATCGACGTCAATGCCGCCGATCAGCTGGCACTGGTGACCCTGTTCACCGGCGCCGGGCGCGCGCCTGACGAGGCCGAAACTCTGGCAGCGCGGGTGATCGACTGGCGCGATCCGGATGATCTGCTGACCGAGCCTGGCGGGGCCGAGAAGGATGATTACGAGAGCGCGGGGCTGTCCTATGGCTGCCGCGACCAGCCATTTCAGACCGTTGACGAGATCCAGCAGGTGTTGGGGATGGACTACGACACCTATCTGGCGATTGAGCCGCTGATCACCATCTACTCGGGCCGCACCGAGCCGAACTGGGCCTTTGCCCCGCGTGAAGTGCTGCTGGCCCTGGTCCCCGGTGACCCTGCGGCGATCGACAGTTTCATCGAACAGCGCGAAACGCTGCCGCCCGGAACCCCGCTGGTGCTTCCTGACGGACGCCCCGCGTTGGCACAGGGTGGCGGGCTCACGTACACTGTGCGGTCGGTCGCAACCCTGCCCAGTGGTGCTACGGCAACGCTGGAGGCGACCGTGCGCTTGGGCACCGGCAGCATTGCCGCGCGTCCATTCCGTATTGTCCGCTGGCGCGACGCCCAATCCTCCTGACCCAGATGATCCAGTCACTCAGACAAAACCTGGAGCGCCTCCGGCAGCGCTACGCCGAGAGCGGGCTGAACACCTTCTTGACCTGGTGGTGGCAGGAGCTGATGGACTGCCTGCCGGAACACTGGCGTGAATTCCTCCGCTACGAGCAGGCTCGACTGATGGTGTTGCCCCGAGAGGGCGAGCTGCAGATCCAGCGCCTGCGAGGCGACAAGCTTGAAGGCGAGCTGCTTCTCAATGCCCAGGACGCGGAGCTGGAGCGCGGCGCGCTCGATCGGCTGGTTGGCGACGGCGATGAGCGGGTGGGCTCGATCATCGTCGGGCTGTCCGCCGATCAGGTGATGCGCCGGCGCCTCACTTTGCCGGAAGCGGCCGCGGCCAATTTGCCGCAGGTGCTCAGCTTCGAGATGGACCGGCAAACCCCGTTCAAGGCTGATCAGGTCTATTTCGATTCACGAGTGGTGCGTCGTGACAACGATTCCCGCCAGCTGCATCTGGAGATCGCGGTGGTACCCAAGCCGCTGGTCGAGGCGGCATTGGCCCGGGTGAAACCGCTGGAGCTGGCTCCAGATGTGGTGGACGGCTGCGATGAGAAGGGCCGCTACGGATTCAATCTGCTCCCGGCTGGCCTGCGCACCCATCAGTCTGACCGCCGCCTGCGGATCAATCTGATCCTTGCGGCCGGGGTGATCGCGCTGGTTGGGGTGGTGATGTGGCAGTCGCTGATCCTGCGCGAGCAAGCCGCGGAAAACCTGCTTGCCGAGGTGGAACTGGCCAAGGTGGAGGCGCTGGAGAGCGCCGAGCTGGAAAAGCAGGTTCGCGAAGCCATCGAGGCGGCCAACTTCCTCGCCAACAAGCGCAAGGAGCGACCCACTTCGATCGAAGTGATCCGCGAACTGACCCAGCTGATCCCCGATTCCACCTGGCTGGAGCGGATCAGCTTCGTCAATGACCAGATTCAGCTGCAGGGGCAGAGCGAGCGCGCCGATCAGCTGATTGGCATCCTGGGCAACGCCCGCTATCTCGAGGCGCCGACCTTCCAGGGGATCATTCAGCCCGACGGCCAGACCCGCAAGGAACGCTTCACCATTATGGCCAAGCTGCGCAATCCGGCAGCAGAACCACCCGCAGCGGCTCCGGTCGACCCCAACAGCGAGCAGGAGGCAAGCGATGGCGCTAACGCTATTGCCCGATCCGAGTAGGCGGCGACCAGTCGCAATCGGACTGCTGATTGCGCTGCTGATCGTGCTCTATTTCATTTTTCTGCACGGCTTCGTCAGCGCGCACCTGGCGCATTCGGCGGAGATGGACGCGCTGCTGGAGCAGCAGCAGCGCTTCCGCGCCAAGGCGCTGGAGCGCCCTGATCTGGAGGCGCGGCTGGCCGAGATCCGTCAGCTGGAGGCCGGTAACTCCAATTTCCTGCCGGACGAGAGCTTCGATCTGGCCGCTGCGTCATTGAACACCCGGCTCAAGCAGGTGATCGTTGCCGAAGCCGAGGATCAGCAGCGCTGCCAGGTGATCAGCAGCCAGAACGAGCGCGCTTCCGACCCCGAACTCTACGAATCGGTGACGATCAAGGTGCGGCTGCGCTGTGATCTGCCGGATCTGGCGAAGATCCTGCACACCCTGGAGGGGCAGAGCCCGATGCTGCTGGTGAGTGACCTCAATCTGTTCCAGCAGGTGGTCTTTCAGGGTGCCGGTGCGGCCAACAACCTGGGCAGCATGGACGTGCGCTTCGATCTGACCGGCTATATCCGCAAGCCAGGGAATGCTTCACGATGACCTTGACCCCGGCCAAGCTCACCACCTACGTGCTCGGCGGCGCCTGCGGGCTGTTCCTGCTGATCGCGCTGCTGCAGACCCTGGGCATCGGTGCCGGCTACAGCCTGCGCGAGCCGCCGCCGGTGGAAACCCTGGACACCCAGCTGCAGCAGCCGCTGATCAGCGTGGAGACCGAACTGCCGTCCTATGGCGAATTCGCCGAGGTCGAGCAGCGCCCGCTGTTCAGCGCCGACCGCCGGCCGCAGGCGATCGTGGTGCCGACCGAGACAAAGCCAATCGACACCGCACCACCGGCGCCGCTCAGCGCCACCCTGGCCGGCATCGTGCTCACCCCGACCACCCAGGTCGCGCTGGTGCGCGACAACAGCACCCAGCAGGTCAACCGGATTCGGGTGGGGATGCCGCTGCCGGGCGAGATGGCCGGTTGGCGGCTGAAGGAACTTGCACCGCGTCACGCAGTCTTTGACGGGGGCTCGCAGGGCGAGGCCGAGCTCAAGCTCGACCCGGCCGATGCGCCGATGGCGCCGCCACCGCCGCCTGCGGCACCGGCAACTCCCGGCAATCCGCCGGTGCAGCCGGAGCCCGGCAAGGACAACAATCCGAATCAGCAGCAGGCCAATGACGCGGCGGCGCGCGAGGCCGAAGTGCGCAGAATCATCGAAGAAAGACGCCGTCAGATGCGCGAAGAAGCCGAGCGCATGAACCGCGACAAGAAATAGAACTGAGGGTACAGGGTGACTACATTTCTCAAGAAGCTCGGCTTTCTGGCCGCAATCACGCTGCTGAGCAGTTGCGCAACGACCAGCCAGCGCGACAGCTCCGACTGGACAACGACCAGCAGCGATGAGGAAAAGACTGCGGTGCTGGCGCGCTCGGTGGTCAACCCCGAGCGCGACCGATCGATGACGCCGGTCGCCGGGGATGAGGCCGACAAGGACGGTGACTCGGGCATCGGCTTTGTGCAAAAGGGCAGCGGCGAGCTGATCAACCTCGAAGCGGCGTCCAAACCACGACGGCCGGTGCCGGCCGATGGGGATATCACCTTCAATTTTGAAGGGGCGGGTATTCCCGAGGTGGTGAAGGTGATCCTGGGTGATCTGCTCCAGGAAAACTACGTGATTGCGCCTGGCGTTGGTGGTCAGGTTACTTTCTCCACCTCAAAGCCGGTCAACAGCAACCAGGCCATGGGTATCCTGGAGATGCTGCTGTCCTGGAACAACGCCACCCTGATCTTTCAGGAAGGTCGTTACGTGGTGGTGCCTACCGC
>JAGRJL010000244.1:5047-13100 GCA_020442775.1 Lysobacterales bacterium
AACGCGGTGCAGGGCAATCTGGCGCCCCGGGTCGGTTCACCGATGTCGGTGCGTGGCTACGAAGTGCGTGCAATCCCGCTGTCGTTCATTTCAGCCACCGAGATGGAAAAGCTGCTGCAGCCCTATGCCCGACCGGGCGCGGTGCTGCGCGCCGATGATCAGCGCGCGCTGATCGTGCTGGCCGGCACTCGTGCCGAACTGCAGAGCTATGCCGACACCATCGAAGTCTTCGATGTGGATTGGCTGGCCGGCATGTCGATCGGCATGTTCCCGCTGGAAGTGGTGGAAGCCGACGACATGGTGACCGAGTTGGAGGGCGTGTTCAGCTCTGACGAGGGTTCGCCACTGGCTGGTTTGGTGAAGTTCCAGGCGATCGAGCGGCTCAACGCGATCATGGTGATCACCCCCAATGCCCGCTATCTGGATCAGGTCGAGGGCTGGATCGAACGGCTGGACCGTGCTGGCAATGACGCCGGCGCTCGACTCTTCGTATTTGACGTCAAGAACGTCAATGCGCTCGATCTGGCCGACCGTCTGAATGACATCTTCGGCAGCGAAGGCGGTCGCTTGGGCAACTCGTCGTCAGCGGCGGGCGAAGTGGCGCCGGGCCTCGGCCGAGTGGAGCTGCAGAGCTCCAGCGGGCGCGGACTCAACAACAGCAGCATCAACAACACCCGTGGTACCCAGCGATTCAACACCGGCACCGGGGTCGGCGGTGCACCGCTGGCCCAGGAGGGCGGCGGCAATGCCGCGGCTGCCAGCGCGGCGGCGCCCGCGGTGACCAGTGATGGTCAGCAGGGCCTGGTGCTGTTTGATGCCGAGGACGTCCGGATTACCGCAGTCGAAGAGAACAATCAGCTGCTGATCCGGTCGACGCCGGCACAGTACGAAACCATCCGCAGCGCCATTGAGCGCCTGGATACGGTTCCGCTGCAGGTCCATATTGAGGCAAAGATCCTGGACGTCACCCTCAACGACAGCCTCAAGTACGGCGTGGACTGGTATCTAAGCGGCGCGCTCAACACCATCGGAGTGCCCAGTACCGACGGCGAAACCACCGCGGCGACCAGTTTCCTGGGGTTGCCGCCGCAGGGCACCAACCCGAATGCCCGCCTGTTCAATTTCGGCTCAACCGCCGGTCAGCTGGTCGCCGGCGAGGGCGGTAGCGCTCTGACCTGGCTGTTCGACGCCAGAGATGCCAGAGCGCTGGTCAACCTGCTCGCCACCGAAAGTGAAGTGAAGGTGCTTTCCTCGCCTTCCTTGCTGGTCCTCAACAACAAGCAGGCCAGTATCAACGTCGGTCAGCAGATCCCGGTCAACAGCTCATTCATCAACACCGGCGTGGGCGCGGGTCAGACCAACACCGTGGTGCAGTTCCGCGATACCGGTATCACCCTCAATGTGGTGCCCAGGGTGAACCCGGGTGGCCTGGTGTTCATGGAGATTCAGCAGGAACAGAGTGACCCGGGTGATCTGAGCGGCAACGCCACCAACCCGCCAATCAATCAGAAGGTGCTGCAAACCGAGGTTGCGGTGCAAAGCGGACAAACCGTGCTGCTCGGCGGGTTGATCAGGCAAACCGATGGTGGCGGCAGTTCGGGTCTGCCCGGGTTGAGCCGCATTCCCTTCTTCGGCGCGCTGTTCGGCAATCAAAGCAAGAGCGTCAATCGCAGCGAGCTGGTGGTTCTGATCACCCCGACGGTCATTCGCAATCAGGATGAGGCGGCCGAGCTGACCCTGGAGTACCAGAAGCGCCTGCGCGGACTGGAGCCCCTGCTGCGTGAGCAGCTGGAACAGGAGCGGGCGCGGCAGGCCGCGCGTAGCGCGCTTGGTTCCGACCCTGCCGAAGGCGGCGAGTAGGGCGCCGCGCGACCGACGCTTCAATCCGACCCAAACCATGACCGCCTGAACTGATTCACCGCTGGCGGCGTCAACCTCGATCCAGGAGATAGAAAAAATGCGTAACCGCAAAGTCATCGCTGCCGGCTCCGCCCTGTGCGCAGTGGTCCTGAGCGCCTGCAGCGGAACCGGCCCCAGTGCCACCGTACGCCCCGACAGCGCACCCGTACAGAGCACCGCGAAGGCCGAAGAGATCGTGGCGGAGAGGGCCGGCGCGCGCTGGCAGCACCTGATCGCGCGGACCCCCGGCGAAGCCTATGAATACCTGTCGCCGGGCTACCGCGAACTGGTGAAGAAGGAAGAGTACGAGCGCACCGTGCTGGTGCGCCCGGTCAAGTGGACCGACGCCAGGGTGAGCGGTGTGTCCTGTGAAGACATCGTTTGCGTAGTTCATTTGGAAATCGATTACACCCTGCGGATGCCAGTCCAAGGGGTGGGTGCCGTGTCCAGTCGAAGTGTTCAAGAAGAAAAGTGGGTATCTTCGGGCGGACAGTGGTATCTTGTACCCAGTGAGGAAGGTCACTAGGCCGTCCGACCTCACAAAAACTGGCTTGGAATGCTTCGTCGCCGACGCCTTTGGGGGTCAAGTTGTGAGAAATCCCGCGAAATTTCGCGTGATGATCACAATGGAAGCCAATTGGTTATTGCGTCGTGCGTTCGGGGTCGTCTAAACTAACTGCGCTCTCGCGTGTCTCGCGTCCACAAGGGTCTTGTGCCCGTAAACTAGCGAGAGGCGTAAAGCGAAGCCCTGTACCTTTGGAGTGCTGAAATGAGAAAGAATCCTCTTGCTAGCGCGTTGGCTGCTGCCGCAGTTGGCGTCGTGGGCGTGGCGAATATTTCAAACGCCGTGACCCTGAACCCGGACGGCGTTGGCCAGGTCCTGGTTTACCCGTACTACTCCAGCAACGCTGGAAACGACACCTTGATCTCGGTCGTCAACACGACTGCGAACTCCAAGGCCGTCAAAGTCCGTTTCCTCGAGGCCCTGAACAGCCGCGAAGTGTTGGACTTCAACCTGTACCTGTCTGAGTACGACGTGTGGGCGGCTGCGGTCACCCGTGGTCCGGCTGCTGCCGGCGCCCCGGCTGGCGGCAACTTTGCCGAGCGTTCCGTGCTGGTCGTTGCCACCCCGGAAGACACCGAGAACAGCCCGCTGATCGACGATTCGGAAGACACCTGCACGGTGCCCCCGACCTCGACCAACAGCCTGTACACCACCAACCCGACCTTCGCTGACGGCCGCGTGTTCGTGCCGTTCCGCGAGCAGGCCGCGTTTGCGGATCCGGGTCCGGACAACATCGACCGCCTGAACGAAGGCTACGTCGAGATGATCGAAATGGCGACCATCCCTGATGGCGGCCTGGTTGACGCCTTCGTGACCCACGTGCTGGGTGAGCCGGGCGGCTGCTTGGTGCTGGAAGAAGCGTGGCGTACTGGCCAGAGCGGTGGTGTCACCGGCTTCCTGGGTCTGTTCGCGAACGCTGGTCAGGATCCGAACGCCGGCCTGTTGCCGCCGTCCGGTGGCCTGTTCGGTGGTGGCGCGGTCATCAACGTTGCTGACGGTGCGTACTACAACTACAACGCTGACGCGCTGGACGCGTTCTCCGGCGTTGCCGACCACACCGCCCCGGGTTCCATCGAGCCCAACCTGGCCGACGTGAACGACGGCCCGGGTACCGGCACCGCGACTTCGCGCGTGTTCATCAACGGTCAGACCGTTGTCTCGGTTTGGGGTGCTGGCGGCGCGACCGGTAACACCACCACCAACGGCCGTATCGACGCGGTTTCCCACGTCTTTGCGCTGGATCACCTGTATAACGAGTACACCACCGAGCGCGCCCTGGGCGCCGCTTCCGAGTGGGTGCTGACCTTCCCGACCAAGGCGTTCTACGTCGACGGTCAGCGTTATGCTCCGGCCCCGAAGGCGCCGTTCACCCGCTCCTTCGGTGCGGGCGGTGCGTGCGAGCCGGTGGCGATCACCGTCTACGATCGTGAGGAAGACTTCCTGCAGATCGTGTCGTTCTCGCCGCCGAATCCGGAAGGTCTGGTGTTCTGCTGGGAAGCCCAGGTTCTGAGCTTCAACCAGCCGGCTGGTGCCAGCGCCGTCATGGGCTCCAACTTCAAGGCCAACATCAACACCCGCGTGACGATCAACGGTATCGATCAGCAGGTGTTCGAGAAGGGCTGGGTCGACATCGATCTGGGCATCAACCACGCTTCTCGCGTGTCCAATGACCTGGACGTGTTCTTCGGCCTGCCGGTCACCGGCTTCTGGGCGATTCGCGTTGAGAACGCGTTTGCTGGCCCGGCTGCTGGCGACGCGGGCAACTACGGTGGTCTGAACAAGCACCGTGGTCAGCGTCTGTGCGAAGGCCAGGAAACGGTCAACCCGACCTGCCTCGACTAATCTGTCGAGCAAGTCGTGGGCTGATCTAGCCTAAGTGGTAAACTGGGGGCCCCTTAGAAATCTAAGGGGCCCTTTTTTTTCTACCGTCTCACCAGTCGGAATCAAGTTGGACACGATGACCCTTCAAATTCGATCACGTACGGCATTCTTGAACGCGCTGCTGGCTCTAGTTGTCTTGCTTGCTGCACCCTTCTTCTCGCCTGCCGCCCACGCGCAAGGCACCATGACGATCGACAGCAACTGCTCATTTACACTTTCACCCTCTACGACGACAGCCGCGGTCCAAATCAATCCGACCACTGGCAATGTGACGGTCAACAGCCAATCAGGCGTGAACTGCTCACCTGCAACCGCGACCCTGACGGTCCCGACCCCGGTCAATGTCAACGCCAGCTTCACTGTTTCCTGGACCTCGACCGGGACCACTTCTTGCAACACCAGCGGTGGCACCGCCGGCTGGGCCGCGACCGGCCGTCCGACCTCAGGCTCGGTCAATCTGACCGCGCCTTCAACCGCGCAGACAGTGACTTTCAATCTGTCCTGCAATACTGCGGGATCGCCGGTAACCGACAGCAAGAACATCACCTTCCAGGGCACCAGCGGCAGCGTCAATCTGGTCGCTCCGTCCAGTGTCCAGGTGGGATCCACCTTCAACCTCAGCTGGAGTTCCACCGGTACCACCTCCTGCACGCCGACCGGCGGCACCGGTACCAGTTGGGCGAGCCAGAGCATTGCCACCAACGGCAATCTGAATCTGACCGCCCCAGCCAACGCCGGCAACGTGGTCTTTGGCATCACCTGCAGCACCGGTAGCGGAAACGTCAGCGACTCGGAAACCATCAGCTTCACCCCGGTTTCTACCGATTGCAGCGGCGTGACCCTGCCACCCGGTATCGGCAGCTTCGCGCAACAGACCTGGAGCACCCTCTACGGCGGGCAGTTCCCGTTGGTGTACTCCACCAACCGCACCTTCAACATCGGTAATGGCCAGGGTCTGCGCCTTTCGATTACGCCGACCTTGCCGACCAATGGCGATTCGCCCAACGGCACGCTGACCTACAACGAGGCCAGCACCGTGGCGCGCGCGGGCTTCATGACCATCAGCCGCTGCCCCGGGGATTTCCGCATCGCCGTGCTCAACCAACCCGCAGGCTGTGATGGCGTCTTTGTGCCCTGCAACACGCGTTGCCATACCGGACCGGAGGCGACCGGACAGCTCAGTCTGAGCTTCCGCCTGCAGGGCACCGCCAACAACGTGTGCAACATCACCCCGGGCATCCAGCACTACGTCAATATCCATTTCGGCGGAACCACCACGCCCGGACCGGAAGGTGCCTTCTGCGCCGGCGCGCAGTGCGCCATCATCGGCGGAACCCAAGAGTTCTTCAGCCGGGAATCCGCCGCACTGAAGTGGCTGGAAGGCGATTTGCTGGGACTGAGTGAGCCACAGGGTCGGGTGATCAGTCTTCCGCTGGAAGCCTTGACCATTACGCCTGATCCATAAGGACGGGCGCAATCTGATCTGAACAAGGCCCGTGCCTCGGCACGGGCCTTGTCTGTTTTGGAAGACCCAAGAACAGTGGCGTTACCAACGCGCCCTTCGTTTCGAAGTTCCGGCGTCCGAATGCGAGCTCAGAACCGAACCAGCCCAGCAGCGGGGCAACGAACACGATGACCCAAGGCATCGAGCATCACGTTCCAGTCAGATTCTGCTTGGCGTTGGGATTCTTCCTGGCGCACCTGTTGCTCACGTCAGGCGCGCACGCACAAAGCACCATGACGGTCGATGCAAACTGCGCCTTCTCCTTGTCGCCATCGACAACGACGCCCGCAGTGCAGATCAATCCTCAAACCGGCAATGTGACCGTCAACAGCCAGTCCGGGGTCAATTGTTCAACCCCGAGTGCAACCCTGAGCGTTCCACCATCGGTCGCACTGAACACCTCGTTTACGGTGACCTGGAATTCCAACGGAACAACCTCCTGCGACATGACGGGAGGTACCCCGGGCTGGGCAGCAAGCGGCCGATCAACAGCCGGGTCAACCAGCCTGATCGCGCCACCCACACCGCAAACCGTGCTCTTCGGTCTGTCATGCAACACCGCAGGTCCACCGGTAACCGACAGCAAGAGCATCATCTTTGCAGGGGAAGGCGGCGTGAACCTGATTGTCCCGGCAAGCGTTCAGCTTGGTGCGGCTTTCACCATAAGCTGGACATCGACAGGCACCATTTCGTGTACCCCGACTGGCGGTGCAGGCACCGATTGGGCAAGCCAGCAAATTGGAACCGCCGGCAACCTGAACCTGCTTGCCCCCACAACTGAAGGAAGCGTCACCTTCGGGATTACCTGCAACACGGGCAGCGGAACCATCACCGACTCGGAATCAATCGTCTTCATTGGGGACGGCTGCGGCGCCGGACTCCCTCTGCCGCCGGGTATCAGCGGCTTTGCCCAGCAAACCTGGAGTACGCTCTATGGCGCGCAATTCCCGCTGGTCTACTCCACCAACCGCACCTTCAGCGTCAGCAGCGGCCAAGGGCTGCGCTTGGCGCTCAGTCCCACATTGCCCACCAATGGCGATTCACCGAACGGCACCCTGACCTACAACGAGGCCAGCGCCGTGGCCCGCGCGGGATTCATGACCATCAGTCGTTGCCCGGGTGATTTCCGTATCGCCGTGCTCAACCAGCCGCCTGGCTGTGATGGCGTATTCACCCCGTGCACCAACCGTTGCCACACGGGGCCAGAAGCCTCTGGCCAGCTCAGCTTGAGCTTCCGACTGCAGGGCAGCGCCAACAATGTCTGCAACATGACCCCCGGGTTGCCTTACTACGTCAACATCCATTTCGGCGGTACCACTAAACCGGGGCCAGAGGGGGCATTCTGCGCCGGCGCACAATGCGCCATTATCGGCGGCACCCAGGCGTTCTACAGTCAGGAATTACAGGCCTTGAAATGGATCGAGGGCGATATGCTCGGCATCACGCAGGCGGACAGCAGAGTGACTACCGTGCCGATCAGCGCGCTAACCGTCACCCCGGAACCCTGACTATGGCAACACCCAAAAGCCGCTGAATCGGCACAATCAGCGGGCCGTGTCAGCCTTCCATCGATCAACTGACCAGCCAGCCTTGCCAGATCCAAGGCCACCAACAGCGAACCCATCGACACCCACCTTTGCCCAACCCGCCGGGGAACTTTCCCAAAGAACGCTGGTCTGCACCCCAGTTAACCAGCCGCCGTCTCCCGACCGGTAGCCAAGTCACTTCAAATCCAAAGAGCAGCCCAATATGCACAAGATCGCCGTTTTGGCCCTGCTGGCCGGTGCCAGTCTGACGATTTCCCTCTCCGCCCAGGCCTGCGAAGGCACTGACTGCGTCCTCGCCAGCCGCGCCGGAGTCAACGTCTATCCGATCGATCTGGAGGCTAGCCTTGGCGACCTCGAGCCCGGCGAGCGCGCGGGCGTCCTGGCCAAGCCGGAGCGCATCGAACGCCTGATGGACAACGTCCTGATCACCCGGCAGTTGGCCGAAATGGCGAAGAAGGCCGGATACGACAAGGACCCCATAGTCCAGCGCGAGATGCTGCTGGCCGCCGAACGCGCGCTGGCCGAGCATGCACGAACCGACGAGTTGAAGAAGCGCGCCGGCGCCGCAGACTTCGAATCCTATGCGCGTGAGCAGTACGCGGTGCGCATGGACGAATTCCGGGTCCCGGAAACCACCGAAGTCGCGCACATCCTGAT
>JAGRJL010000244.1:13160-18510 GCA_020442775.1 Lysobacterales bacterium
AAGGGCGGTGCGGACTTCGATCAGCTGGTGATGGAATACTCCGACGACAGCTCCAAGACCGGCAATGCCGGTCGCATTGAGGTCACCGAAAAGGCGGGCCTGGAACCTGCATTCAAGGCTGCTGCGCTGGCAATGACCGAACCCGGTCAGATCAGCGAGCCGATCCAGACCAGCTACGGCTACCACATCATCAAGATGATCGAGCGCCGTCCGGGCATGACCCCGTCCTTCGACAACGTCAAGGCGTCGCTGATGCAGACCCTGCAGGCCAATTACCAGCGCCGGGTCAAGGACACCTTGCTCTCAGATCTCCGCGCCGACGATCCCAGCTTCAACTCAGAAGCGATGCAGAGCTTCCGAGCGCGCTTCGCGCAACCGCAGTAGCAGGGTCTGAATCCCTGCGGGAAGCAGCCATCAGGGCCTCGCCGCGCAAAACGCGGCGGGGCCTTCTGCACTGAAGCCCTCGGCGGAATAGACTCGCGGCATGAGTAGTCAACAACGTCCCATCCTTCCCCAGCTCAAACAGCTGGCGCCGCATTTCATCCAGCGGGAAATCCGCAGCCGTTACCTGGGCAGCCTCAGCGGCCTGGCTTGGGCATTCATCCATCCCCTCGCTCAGCTGGCGCTTTATGCCACCGTTTTTGTCTACATCTTCGGCGCTCGTATCCCCGAGGCCGAAAGTGTCGGATTCGTCGCCTACGTCGGCATCGCCTTTTGGGCCTGGCTGATGTTTTCCGACGGGGTCAATCGGGCGCTGCCCGCGATCATCGAGAACACCTCGCTGATCGCCAAAGTGGCGCTACCCGCGGAGATTCTGGTGATCGCCGCGGTCACTGGAACCCTCCTGCTCCATTTGGCCGGATACGCCCTGGTGTTGATCCTGCTTGCCGCTACCGGCACTCAGCTGCATCTGGCGGGGTTGGTCGGGGTCCTTCCGGTACTGATGATGCTCGCTGCGCTCACTCTGGGCAGCGGGCTGATACTCGCCGCCTGTCAGGTCTTTATTCGTGATCTCGCTCAGGTGGTCCAACAGGTCCTGACCTTCGGCTTCTTCCTTACCCCGATCTTGTACTCACGCGCGATGCTCCCGGAGTTCGCCCAGAAACTGATGGGCCTCAATCCACTCACCTACTATCCGGAACGACTTCGCAGCCTTTTCCTGCAGGGCGATATCGCACCCGGAATGCATGACCTCTACGCACTGCTTACCGCTCTGGTGGTCCTCACCATAGGCATGTGGCTGTTTCGCCGGTTGGCGCCGCATTTCGAGGATTTCCTGTGAGCCAGGTGCTGATCAAGGCCGAAACCCTGGGCAAGGCCTACCCGAAGGTCTTCCGCAACGCCGATCGCATGCGATCGCTGCTGCGTTTGGCCGTCGGCAGGCGGCCGCCCGAAGTCAATACGGTACTCAGCGAAGTCAGTTTCGAGGTACGTCGCGGACAGTCGCTGGGGGTGATCGGAGAGAATGGCGCAGGCAAGTCCACCCTGCTCAAGCTGCTCTCCGGCGTGCTGACCCCGAGCGCCGGCAGCGTCAAGGTTGATGGATCTGTCGCCGCGCTGCTGGAGCTGGGCGCAGGTTTCCATCCGGAGTACAGCGGTCGCGACAACCTGATGACGGCAGCCACCCTGCTCGGCATGAGCCGCCAGGAAGTGGCCGAAAAAACCCAGGAAATCATCGAGTTCGCCGACCTGGGGCATTACATCGACGAGCCCATCAAACACTATTCCACCGGCATGGTGGTGCGTCTGGGCTTCGCTATCGTGGCCGCTCGCCAGCCTGACATCCTGATCACCGACGAGGTGCTCGCAGTCGGCGACGAATCATTCCAGAAGAAGTGCGTCCGCTGGATAGAACAGTATCTGGCTCGCGGCGGCACCCTGCTGCTGGTCTCCCACAGCATGTACCACGTGCAAAAGCTGTGCAGCCAGGCGCTGTGGCTGAAGCAGGGCAGGGTGCAGCAGTACGGCGACGTGTTTGACGTCACCCAGTCCTATCTCGCCTTCCATGAGCGCAAGACCGCCAACGAGAAGAACGCCAGTCCGGCCGCGCTGAGCGCCGAGCACTACCGGGTGCAGCGCTTCGAGGTGAACGGCAGCGTCGGCCAGAGTACGCTGGCGATTGCCCAGGGCAGCGATCTGCCGATGGTGGTAGACATCCACTCCCCGGACGATCGCATCCCGCAGGTGCTGATCGGCCTGCTGCGCGCGGACGGCACCCCGATCTACGGATTCGGCTCGGAACTGGAAGGGATCCAGCCGGAGCGGCTGGAAGCGCGCTGCTACCGCTATCGCCTCCGCTTTGAGGCCCTGTCGCTGCTACCCGGTCACTATTTCGTCCGCGCCTTCGCGATGGATCCGGAGGGCTTGCGAATGTTCGACACCGCGTCCCAGGACCTGATCGTGCGCGGGGAAAGCAGAGAGATGGGGATGGTGCGGCTCCCGCATCATTGGGACTGAGCGTGGCGACCACCGTCATTCTTCCCGTCTACAACGCGCCCGCTGCGCTGGATCGTTGTCTGACCTCACTGCGCCAGCACGGCAGCGCGATCGATCATCTGCAGATCATCGACGACGCCTCCCCAGATCCGCAGATTGCCGAACTTCTCGCCAGCCTGGCGCCATTCGCGTTTCCATTCAGCATCCAGCGAAACCCGCACAACCTGGGGTTTGTGGGGACGGTCAACGCCGGCATGGACGCGACCGCTGACGATGTGCTGCTGCTCAATTCCGACACCGTGGTCACCGATGGCTGGCTGGAGGCGATTCACCGCTGCGCCGCAAGCGATGCCCGTATCGCCTCGATCACCCCGTTCTCCAATAACGCCGAAATCTGCTCCTTCCCCGAGTTCTGCGTGGCCAATCCGGAACCCGCCGATCCCGAACTGATCAGCGCCGCGCTCAAGCGCGTCTCTGCGGCCAGCTATCCGGATCTTCCCACCGGCGTCGGCTTCTGCATGTGGCTGCGCCGCGACGCCCTGAAGGCAGTAGGAGCCTTCGATCAGGCCACCTTCGGCCGTGGCTATGGCGAGGAAAACGACTGGTGCATGCGCAGCGCGGCGCACGGATGGCGCCACGTCCTGTGCGACGATGCCTATGTGATTCATCAGGGCGGTCAGTCCTTCAGCGCCGAGGGGCTCGCGCCGGGCGGGGAGAATCTGCAGCGGCTGCTGGCGCGCTATCCGCACTACAACGCGCTGATTGCCAGCTTCATCCAGGCAGACCCGCTGGCATCCAGCCGACAGGCATTGGCGGCTGCGCTCGGCGGGGCGGGCTGACGCAGGATCTACTTCTGGTATCCGCCATCCCGTGTACATTGCGCTGACGCGCCGCGCCGGGATACCCCCGAAGCCACCGCGAACCAGCCGGGTCCCTGCTCATTGGCCCGGGGCGTCTCGCCCGCATTGCACCTGATGATCGGCCACAGCGGAAAGCATGCGGGCAAGATGCCCGCGGTCCAAAGCGGAAAGCCCTGCTTGTGACGCGTAGCCACCGCGGCCGCATCACCGGATGACCGCACCGCCAACAGCATGCGGGCAGGATGCCCGCGGTCCAAAACGGGCAGCCCTTCTTGCGGACCGCGGGCGTCCCGCCCGCATTGATCGGGTGTAGTTCAGATAGTCGCCAACCGCTGGGCCCTTTTCCCTGGGCCCTCATCCCTGGGCCCTGGGCCCTAAGCCCTCAACCCATCATCACGCTTTCAAATGACGGGCCCTCGTTGCCCGGCGGCCCCACCTCGCAGCCACCGCAGATCGACATTCCGGCGCGATCGCTGTTCATCTTGTCGATGAAGCGCTGACGCATCTGCCCGGCGAGGATCTCGTTGTAGGTCTGGGTCTTCAAGTTGCCGAAGATGCCGGCCTGCGGGTGCATGCAGCAGGGCACCACGGTGCCGTCGTGATCGACGTACAGCAAACGGATCTCGCCGTGCCAGGGGTGGGCGCTGAAGGACTCCGGTGGCGCCACGAAAAAGCACGAACCGCTGGGAATACTGGGCTTGCGCTTGGTCATGTTCTGCGCCGATTCCGGCAGCAGCATCCAGCCGCGGAATTCGGGGGTCCAGCCGCGTGGCTCCAAAATCCCGCGCCAGGTGACCATGTCTTCCTTTTTCTCGACCACGCTGCGGGTGATCAGCTGCAGGTTGGGCGAGTAACGATCCCGCAGCGCCCGGGCGCGCTCGAGGAACTCGATGAACTTGTCCCACTTGGCCGGCGTGCGCAGCCGTTCAAAAGCTTCCGGGGTGCCGTCGCCGTCACAGCTGACCACCAGTCGATGGAGCACCTCCTGGCGCAGCATGCCCTCGAAATCATCCCAGTCCACGTGCTGGCCGTTGGTGGAAATCTCCACCACCGAGGCCTTCCAGCGCTGCTTGGGGATCTGCGCGATAATTCCGGTCAGATCCTTGTGCAGCAGCGGCTCGCCAAAGTTGAACAGCCGCAGCGTGTGCACCCGCTCCACATCGATGTTGCCCAGGCACAGGGCAAAATCATCCACCGAGATGCGCTTGATCTTGGGCAGCAGCGTCGAGTTCGGACAGCCCACGCAGCGCAGCTGGCAGCCGTGAACGATGTCGAAGTGAAGGTTGTAAATGCTGGTAGCGGGCATATCCATTAACGATAACGGGCTTGAACGGCCGGAACATGGACAGACATCGGGAACCGCGGGACGTTCCCCGCGGTCGATCATTCGCACCGACGGCGTCTGACGATCACCGGCGCCATCCTTAAGCTTTGAGCGGTCGCGTTGTAGCATGCGCGACCGAGCCAGACCGCCCGGGCCGCGAACTATAGCAGGCCGGCACACCCCCTCACTGATCACAGCCAGACATCCATGAGCGAAAACCCCACCGATTCCGCGCTGGAATTCACCGGCGAGCGCTTTACCCCGGAGTGCGTCAGGGAAATCTGGTACGAACACTGGCACCGCTATGCCTTTGCCGCTGATCTGGTCAAGGGCAAGAAGGTGCTGGATGCGGCCTGTGGCGAGGGCTACGGCAGCGCGCTGCTGGCCGATCATGCTGCCGAAGTGCTGGGAATGGACATCGACCAGACCAGCGTGGACCACGCCCGGGCGCGCTACGGCGATCGCCCCAATCTGCGCTATCGACAGGGTGACGCCACCCTGCTGGACTTGCCGGACGCCAGCGTCGACGTGATCGTGTCCTTCGAAACCCTCGAGCATGTGCACGAGCAGGAGCGGATGATCGACGGCTTCGCCCGGGTGCTCAAGCCCGATGGCCTCTTGATCATCTCCTCGCCGGACAAGGCCACCTACAGCGACGCGATCGGCCATCAGAATCCGCACCACGTGCGCGAGCTCTACAGAAATGAGCTGGAGGCGCTGCTCAAGACCC
>JAGRJL010000011.1 GCA_020442775.1 Lysobacterales bacterium
CTGGCGGCAAGTGAATCCGAACTGCTGGCGGCCATTGCCGGGGTCGGGCTGGCGCGGATCAACCGACAGTCGGGGCAAGCCATCGTGCTAGTAGACGATCCCCCGGATCTGCGCTTCATCCAGTCGCTGGCGTGGCGCGATGGGCTACTCGCCTTGGGTTGCCGGGATGGATTGTGGCTGTGGCAGGACGGCGACCCGGAGCCCAGCAAGGCGAATTTGCCGATGGCCGATGACGGCGGCGTCACCGCCCTGGCATTCGCACGCGACGGACGCCTCTGGGTCGGTCTGCACGGCGCCGGCGTGCGCCTGTACAACCCGCGCAGCAGGACGGTGGATCCGTCGGCCGCAGCGAATCCGCAGCTCACCAATCCGCAGGTACGCAGCCTGTTGGTGGACCGGCGTTCGCGGCTGTGGGTGGGCACCGAGGATGGGCTCAATCGCTTCGACCCCGGCAATGGCCAAATCCTGCAAACCCGCCATGACGCCGATTCGCCCACCTCGCTGCCGGCCAATCGCCTGCCCGCGCTGTTTGAGGACAGCGAGGGTCTGATCTGGGTGGGGTCCTGGACCAACGGGGTCGGGATCTATCGCCCGGACAGCGAGGCGGTGCGTTTGTTCCGGCGCTTTGCCAGCGAGCCTGCCAGCCTCCCGGCCAATCCGATCAGGGCATTGTTGCCGGAGCCCGACGGAACTCTGTGGCTGGGGGTGCTGGAGCAGGGCGGGCTGGTCCATTTTGATCCTCAGAAGGGTGTCCTTCAGCGCTTTCGTCATGATCCAGACGACCCCACCAGCTTGCCCGACGATCGGGTGGAATCACTGCTGCGCAGGCGGGATGGCAGCCTTTGGGTGGGCACCGGCAACGCCGGCTTTGCCCGTTTGGAGGACGGCAAGTTCGTCCGCTACCAGGTCGGCATGCCGGGCGCGGAAGGGCTACCAGGAAATCGTATCGGCGCGCTGTATGAGGATCATCAGGAAACCCTCTGGGTAGGGTTGATCGACTTCGGACTGGTGACCCGCTGCAAGGGCTGCGAGTCCTTCGCACCGTTGGAGCTGGCCGATGATTCGCCAGTGCAGCAGGTGATCGGCCGGGTGAATCAGGTGCTGCGAACCCGAGACGGGATCATCTGGATCGCCGGCATGCCCAATGGCCTGTACCGCTACGATCCGCGACGACGCTGGTTGATTCGCTATCTGCATCGCGCCGACGACCCCAACAGCATCAGCCACGACTCCATCACCATGCTGGTCGAAGACCGTCGTGGCCGCCTGTGGGTTGGGACCCAGGGCGGCGGTCTGATCCGGGTTGAGCGCAACAGCGACGGCGAAGCGGTGGGATTCAAGGCCTATACCCGGGCAGACGGCCTGTCCGGTGATGCCGTCGGTGGCCTGTTGGAGGCACCCGACGGTGCGCTCTGGGCGGCGACCATCGACAGCATCTCGCGGCTGGACCCACAAACCGGGCAGATTCGTTCACTGGATGCCAGCTTCGGCGAGATCGCCCGCGGCTATTTTCTCGGGGCTTCCGCGATCGGCGCCGACGGCGTTTACTACTTCGGCGGGCTCCGCGGGATTACCGCATTGCGACCTGAGCTGATGCCGCCTCCGCGGCCAACCCCGCCGGTGCGAATCACCGAGTTCTATGTCGACAATCAGCCCTCCAAGTTTGCCCTTGATGGCTCCGCTTCTGAGTCGCAGTCGCTGGAGCTGCCGCCGGGAATCAGCAATATCAGCATCGAGTTCGCCGCGCTGGAGTTCCTCGCGCCGGAGGCGCTGCAGTACGAGTATCGACTGGTGGGTCTGGATGATCAGTGGGTCAAGGCGCCGGCCAACCGGCGCTTTGCGGCCTTCACCCGCCTGCAGCCAGGTCGCTACGAATTTGAGGTGCGTGCGCAGCGCGCTGGCCTGGAATCCGGCTATCAGCAGGCCACGCTGGCACTGCAGTTGCTCCCGCCATGGTGGGCGACGCCGCAGGCCTATGCCGGCTATTTGCTGGGAGCGGCGTTGTTGACCGGTGTTGCCGGGATGAGATTCCGGGTGAGCCGTCGACGCGATCAGGCGGCTCAGCTGGCGGTGAGGATGAGCGAGGAGCGGCTGAAGTTTGCGCTTTGGGGCAGCGGTGACGAGCTTTGGGACATTGATCTGGTCGAACAGAAGATGCATCGCGAGAACGTGCTGCCCGGGCTGAAGATCAGCCGGCTGACCCCGCGCAGCATCGAAGACTTCATTGATCAGGTGCATCCGGATGACCGCGATGCCAGCCAGCAGAACTTTCGCGCGCATGCGCTTGGTGCCACCAGCCACTATGAGGCCGTCTATCGAATTCAGGATGAGGGCGGGCACTGGCGTTGGCTGTTGGCTCGCGGTCGAGCGGTTCATCGGAATGAAGACGGCAGGGCGACCCGCATTGCCGGTACGGTCCGCGACATCACCGAAAGCAAGGCCAACGAGGACGCGCTCAAGCGCTTCGCCGATGAGCTGGAAAGCCGAGTCGAGGCGCGTACTGCAGACCATCGAATGGCCATCGCCCAGCTCAAGCGCACCGTTCAGGAGCTGACACTGACCCAGAAGCAGCTGGTGGAGTCGGAAAAAATGGCGTCGCTGGGGCAGCTGGTGGCAGGTGTGGCGCACGAGATCAATACGCCAATCGGGATTGGGGTGACCGCCGCTTCGCACCTTCAGCATGAAACGGATCGGCTGCTGGATCTGGTGGATCAGGGGCGTTTGGGGAAGGCGGATCTGCAGCAGTACACCGGCACCGCACGGGACTCGGCGGCCCTGCTGATGGCCAATCTGAGCCGCGCCAGCGACCTGATACGCAGCTTCAAGCAGGTCGCGGTGGATCAATCCAGTGAGCAGAAGCGACGCTTTGGTCTGCGCAACTATCTGGATGAGACACTGCTGTCACTATTGCCCAAACTCAAGCGTACCCGCCATCAGGTCGACATCGATTGTCCGCCCGAACTGCAGTTGGAAACCTACCCGGGTGCGCTGTACCAGATTGTGGTGAATCTTTTGATGAATTCCTTGATTCATGGATTGGATGGTGTCGAGAACGGCAGGATCTGGATACGAGCCGAACTGGATGGAGACGCGCTGCTGCTGCATTACGGCGACAACGGCAAGGGAATGGACGAAAGCGTCCGTGCGCGCATCTTCGATCCCTTCTTTACCACCAAGCGGCAGGAGGGCGGCTCGGGACTGGGGATGCATCTGGTCTATAACCTAGTCACCCAACTGCTGAAGGGAAGCATTGAGTGTCGCAGCGCGCGCGGACAAGGTGTTGAGTTCCTGATCGCGATGCCCGGGGTGGTGGTCGAGGAGTAGGGCGGGCTACGCCTGACACGGTTGCATATGCCAGCGCTGTGGAACCGTTTCCCAGGACCGGTGCTGAGGTGACACGGTGTGATCGGTACGCAGCGCGCTCTACGCAGAACGCGGGTCCGCATTTCTCCTGTCCCTGCGGCTGCGGACGCCGGCCTTCGGAGCCAGGATCAACTTACCTGCGGTTCAC
>JAGRJL010000245.1 GCA_020442775.1 Lysobacterales bacterium
ATGCGGGTGGCGGAAGTGACCATCCGTGGCGACATCAACCTGGAAGTGCGAGCGCTGGACTGGCTGTACACCGACTGGCTCCCGCGCAGCGGCTACGTGCCCGACCACCAGCCCTGCTTCGAGTCGTGGATAGGCCGGCCGTTTGCACATGGCAACGCGTACTTCGAACTCAACTGTCAGCTGCCGGTGAGACGAGGGTGAGATGACTGGTGCGACATTTGGCCCACACCGACCGACTACATCTCAGCATCGGTCAGTTGGTCCATCACAAGGGCGCTAACTAACGTGCTGCCCGGGACCGGGAGAATTTGGTACCCGCCTTTCGAGAGGAGAGGCGACATAGCGACCCTCAGCGGTACACCGCAGGCGGTGTCTTCTTGGTACGCGAGCTCCAGAATCAATTCCTGCATACACTTCGTGGGTAACCGTGGGGTTTTCGAACCTCAGCATTTCGGCAAGGAGGTGAGCCCGTGCAGGACGTTGTGCGAGAGGGAACCACGCGCTACCCAGTTCGGCGCAGCCTGTACGCCGACAGCATTGGCGACTTCCTCACGCGAAGTGGGGACGAAGTGCTCGGTGCTTTGGTCGGTGCAACCGGCTTCGAGGTCGGGGTTGAACAGCGCGGCGCGTGGGTAGTTCAGATCCAATTGCTGCGCGACGCCCTGGCCGGCCTGGATAATCGTGGGCGAATCTATTTCGAGTACGCCATCCCGCGACTTGGCAAGTGGGTCGACGTGGTATTAGTGCTTGATCACGTTGTGTTCGTCATCGAGTTCAAGGTTGGCGAAGCTCGCGTCAAACGTACTGACATTGATCAGGTCTGGGACTACGCGCTGGATCTACGGAACTTCCACGAAACCAGCCACGATGTGCCGATCTGTCCATTGTTGGTCGCAACCGAAGCCGCGCCTTCGGTGATCGGAGTGTGCGGCTGCGCACAAGACCAACTGATGACGCTGCCTGTCGGCATCGGCGGCGGACAAATCGGGGAGGCGCTGCAACAGGTGCTCGGCTTCCTGCAGGGAGCGAGCCTGGACCCCGCTGCCTGGGAACGCGGGCGCTATCAGCCCACACCAACCATCATCGAAGCGGCTCGCGCGCTTTACGCCGGGCACTCCGTCGAGGCGATTTCGCGCAGCGGCGCTGGCAATGAAACCCTGTCCCAGACCTCCCGCGTGATCGATCAGATCATCGAACAAGCGCGCACCCTTGGGCGGAAGGCGATCTGTTTCGTGACCGGTGTTCCGGGCGCCGGGAAAACGCTGGTTGGCTTGAACGTTGCGACTCGCCATCGCGATCAGAAAAGCGCCTTGCACAGCGTTTTTCTCTCCGGCAACGGCCCGCTGGTCAAAGTGCTGCAGGAAGCGCTTGCGCTGGACCACATCGAGCGCGAGAAAGCCAAGGGTTTGAAGGTTGGTAAGGGCGAGGCACGCCGACTGGTCAGCTCGTTTATCCAGAATGTCCATCATTTCCGCGACGAATGCCTGCGCGATTCGTCCCAGCCGCCGATCGATCACGTCACGTTGTTCGACGAGGCGCAGCGTGCCTGGGACGTGGCGCAAACCAGCTTCTTCATGCGGCGCAAGCGCAACCTGCCAGATTTCGATCAGTCCGAACCCGAGTTCCTGATCTCCTGTTTGGACCGCCATCCCGACTGGGCTGTGGTCGTTTGTTTGGTTGGCGGTGGCCAGGAGATAAACACCGGCGAAGGCGGCGTCGGGGAATGGATTCAGGCACTGCAGCGCTTCCCCGATTGGGAAGTGCATCTCGCGCCGCAACTGCATGGCAGTGAATTTCGTGCGATTGAGGCGATCGCCGATCTGCGCAGAAGCCGAACGGTGGTCGACCACACCGAGCTACATCTCGCCACCTCTATGCGTTCCTTTCGCGCCGACCGACTGAGCGAGTTCGTTCGGCTCGTGCTCGAACGCGAAGTCGATGCGGCCGCCGAGCTCTATCGAGGCTTCGCCGACCGCTTCCCCATCGTCCTCACCCGCAGTTTGGATCAGGCTAAGGATTGGCTGCGCAGCCATGCCCGCGGCCATGAGCGCTACGGCATCGTCGTCTCTTCCCAGGCACAACGGCTCAAGCCTCATGCCATCGACGTCCGCGCTACGGTTGATCCGGTGCATTGGTTCTTACATGGTAAAGATGACGTGCGGTCCTGCTATCACCTGGAAGACGTCGGCACCGAGTTTCTGGTCCAAGGGTTGGAGTTGGACTGGAGTTGCGTAGTTTGGGATGGCGACTTGCGGCATGGCGAAACCGGCTGGCAGCACCACGAGTTCCACGGCAGCCGCTGGCAAAGGATTCGCAAACTACAGCGGCAGCGGTATTTGGAGAACGCGTATCGCGTGCTGCTGACCAGGGCACGGCAAGGGATGGTGATTGTGGTACCGGAGGGGAGTGCCAATGACTCGACCCGGGGTGGGGAGATGTATGACGGGACGTTTAGGTTTTTGCGGGAGGTGGGGTTGGCGGGAGTTAGTTGATGCCCTTCGGTCAGCGGATAGTCTATGTGGCTTTGGGTTTCCGTTAGCTTGAATTCGTCGAATCTCGCCTAGGTGCCGCCGGTTGCGATTCATGTCTTTAAGACGGGCAAGACGGGCTGCTTGATTGGCCTGCTGGATTTCCGCACTTTAGGGGAGCGACTTGATCAAGTCAGCACAGTTTATCGCTGGAATCACACTTCTGTTCGTCGGTGCGACGAGCGCCGCTCAGGATCTGATCATTGGGTCTCCCCTTCGTGATCTCCAGCAAGGCGTACATCGATCAGTTGACGGCGGAACTTACAGAGGCGGCGGTGAATACCACATCACCATGAAGGATGGGGGAAGGCAAAGAAATTTTGAAATGCGCTTTTCACTCAAAGCAGAGGGCGAGTGTACCTTCCGACTGCAGCGGCTAGATGTTGGCGAATCTGCCGTCCTGAATCATTCCGGACCCGGACTATTGGTTGGTGGCGCTTATGCGCTGCAGTTTGCCACTAGCGCCGAATGCTTCGCAAAAGGCAGTGGAAGTGGCCACGGCATGAATCAGATCGCCAATCAGTGCCTTCAGTTTACGCGTGAAAAGAACCCTCCGGAACTTATCCAATCTCGGCGTGGTGAAACCTTCCCCCGCTGGAAGAACACATGCGAACGAAAGGTTGCCTTCGTCTACTGCGCTCAAGGCAGTGCCGGGGATGACGCCTGCGGTAGCGGCGGAAAGTGGTTCACCAAAGGAATAATCTACGTGGAGCCTGGAGAGTCTTACGATAGTGCATATTTCAGCAGGTATCACGATATTCGATTTGCGGCCTGCTATGAGCGAATTGACGATTTTGATGGTGAAGGGGCAGTCAGTTGCCGGCTTGCCAACAGCTATGAAGTCAAGAGCATTCCTGAGGACAACGGAAATTCAAATGACGTCTCTGCTCCAAGAATACAAAACAGCAAGAAATTTGGTGACTACGAGTGGACATTGGTTGACAACGGGGAGAACGTTACTTTGGATCAAGCCGAGCGCTATTGTACAAGTCTCGGTTCAAAATGGAGTCTACCAAGTCTCGACGCTCTAAGTGAATTGACCTTTCCACTACGGAATGCCCGATCGACTATTCCGTGTGGTTCTACTACCTGCTTTGCACCTGCAGAATTCAAGCTGAGCTCCCATGAATTCTGGGTTCGAAAGTCGTCTAGTAGCGATGAAGAGTGGCTGTGGTCTATGGGCGTAGCGGGTAAATCGTACGACTACAATGGTCAGGGAGCTAGGGTGCTGTGCACGCGATGGGCCAAGTAGTCCGTAGTTGCCCTTCGCCCTGCTGGCCACTCTTGGTCAGCGCCAAACACTCATCGGTTGCCGTAGGGTCCATCAATGAGTTGGCTCTCGTTGTTGTTGCGCCGCCGGGATGGTCAGGTGCATAAACCGCGACAGCCTCAACTGCGAATATTCCTACACCGTAGCGAGGCAAATTCCTGCACTACGCCGGGAACAATGCCGACAAACAACCCGGTCGCTGCCTGCTCGACGCACCGTCATTCAGTTGAGTGTCTCGGCGCAGCGAAACATTCTCGGCGACTGCATCCCGAATCCACGAACCATCAACGCTTTCGAGCTGCTGCCCTATGACCCCGGCGTCACTGGGATCCAGAACACCCCCTACACGCCGCCCCTGAAAATCGAGAGCCGCCCGCTCAGTGTCTGGTTTGAGCTATTCAAGGACGGATTCGAGTCCGGCGCGATCGTGCAGAAGTTCGAGTTGCTCGAGCGGATGGCGTAAGCGATCCCCTGCGGTCGAGAACCGAATGGGGCAGAGCCAATTTCGTAGCATTTCAGACTAGACCTGCCCACGGTGTCGTCCTCAAAAATCGCTTCCCGAAGATCGCCTCGCGAGGCGTCGTGGTAGAGGGCTCCGGCAATCTCGATGCGGATCGGTCGGGCCATGGTACCGGACCATCAGTCTGGGCTGTCGAGGGTCGGGATCGTGCAACGATTGACCTGACCACATTTGGTTCCCAGACTG
>JAGRJL010000246.1:0-7331 GCA_020442775.1 Lysobacterales bacterium
AGCAGGTTGCCAAAGCTGTCCAGCCGATGGCCAGCCGCATAGATCAACAGCAGCGCCACCCCGATCTGACAGGCAAAGCGCAGCGCCGCACTGCGCGGCGACAGATCGTCAACCACGCCCAGAATCAGCATCGAAAGCACCGCGACCACCCAGGGCCAGCCGGCGATGGAAACCACCCCAGCCAGGCTGGCAACGATGCCTACCGCGAGAAAAACGCCCAGTCCGCCAACCAGGGGGACCAGTCGTTCGTGGGTCTTGTGTCCCTGCGGATGATCAACCAGCCCCACCCGCCGAGCCAGCGGCGTCAACAACGGGATCGCCAACGCGCAAAGCAGCGTCGCGCACCCCATCCACATGAATTTGGGCATCCATTCCATGATCAAACTCGTTTGCCCCTGTTTGCCGACGCAGATCGGCGGTGCCGCAATGCAGCATCTACCAAGTTACCAGCAATTGCGGATTGGCGCATCTGGCTGCAAGGAAGTTTCGAGTATGCCTATTGCCGGACGATGACGGGCAAACTCTTCGGTTGGGGTCCGGTTCGAGAGCTCCGATTGACCCATGGCATGGCAGAACGCTGCTGGCCGAATCCCAAGGTTAAGCTCCTGGCCCGCTTCCGATATCCTTTGACGAGAACCACTCAAGGGGCAAATGGCAGACGACCCGCGCGCTGATTCAGCACATGCTCGGACAATGGTGCTGGGTTGGAGGAGCCAACTTCCCGTGACTTTCTCGACTCAGATTACGTCGACTCGGAGCCACCTATTCTGGCTTTTTGCGCCGCCAGAAATAGGTGAGTCGACATAAAAGTGACTGGTCAACGAAAATAGGCGCCAGCAGCGCGATTCGGAGATTTTGCAACCTTGGCTAGATCAGCGTGATTTCATGTCAGTGAGCGGTGCGCTGAGCCGATTTGTCGCGCTCGACGCTCGCGAGCGCATGCTGCTGCTCGCGTTGTTGCTCGTATTGCCGTGCATTAGGGTTTCGCTTCGCCTATGGGGATTCGGGCGAACCCGCGCTGCAATCAGCCGATGGACTTCGCGTTATCCCAAGCGCGCGCCCAGCGCACGAGATTTGCAAACAGCGGAATCGTTGGCAGAACTGGCGAAAATTGCCGGCAGACGGGCGCCGCTCGCAGCGACCTGCCTGCCGCAGGCGCTCGCGGTGCATGCGGTGCTGCGCCGCAGGGGGCTCGACCCGGAACTCAAGATCGGCGTGCGGAAGGGAGAGGCGGGTTTCGAGGCCCATGCCTGGGTGGAACTAGCCGGATTGCCATTGGCGCAACCGGGGCTGGATCATCAGCCTTTCCAGTTGCCCGATTCGGACGGAGGCTGAGGCAGGGCGAAGGAAAGGTTTGTTCGCCAACTCAGATGCCGCACTCGCGGTTCGCGGTCAGCGCAACCTGGACCGGAGTCCGTTAAAAATGCGGCTGAGTCGAAAGCGCAAGCCTCCTGGATCCTTGACGTTCGGATAGCGTGCACGCAGGTAGGCCTGATCTGGCCAGAGGGCTTCATTGAGAAAAGAAAGTCGGGCTTGAATGCCCGGCAGTGCTTGGAAGTCGAGCCAGCCACGCTGACGGCTACCGGCAACCAGGTAGCGGTCGTAGATGGAAGCAATCGATGGTTCGCCAAGCCTTATGACCAGTGCCTGGGCGCCCGGGGTCGCAAAGGCACCGGCAGCTGAGGTGATCCCTGCAGCGCACAGTCGGCCGCATCCTCGCTCGGCCGCCAGCTGCACGAGCTCGTCATGGCTGCCGTCAAACGACCGTAGCAGACGATCAATATCGGCAAGCCAGATCAGCCGATCCCCGCCGACCCTGGCGATGCCATCCACGTGATAGGGCGCGTGCTCGCTGCCTACCCGATGCAGACAGGCGATTAGCAACGCGTGTACTTGGCTGGGCGCACGGGCGGCCTGCCCAAGGCTTGGCAGGGGCATTGCTGTTGCCCTGATCTCGCCATGGGAGAGCAAACTGGCCAGTACCGGGGAGTTGTTGATTCGCCAGTGCAGGTCGATCGCATGTTTGAAACCACTCGGTCCAATTCGAACCAAGCTTGCCTGCGATGAGACCCACTTGCCCGGAAGTTGAAGGACCGGCTGGTAGCCCAACGCGATCAACGCGCTCGCCGCTTGCTCCTGGGTAGCTGGCGCCACCAGCAGGTCGGTGTCGGCACGTGGGCGTTGCCAGGAATCTGCATAGTGCGTTTGGGCGAGCGCCTCGCCCTTGAGCAATATGGGCTCTGCACCCGCGGCAGTCAGGGCATCGATCGCTTCAACCACCATCGGTCGCCTCGCAAGCTCGATCGCGGCTTGGGATCGCTTCGCATTGGTCGCCGCCTCAACGATCCAGGCGGGAGCCACATGCTGCGCTAAGTACGACGCGATCAACGGGAGGATTCCGTGATAGCGCGCCAGGGCGAGGATTTCATTTGGCAACTGATCGGAAGGGGGACATCCGACATCAACACTGGCCGGGGAAGCCAGCTTCGCCAACCACTGGATGGTCGGGTCAGTCTGCATGACCGCCGCTACTCGGCGCGCGGTCCATCGCGACGCTGAACATCTCGATCATTGATTCCTTCGTTGGCCGCTTCCCTCAGCAAACTCGCCCACGCAGCGAGCGCTTCGCGCCGCGCGAACTGTGTCTGCAGCAGTTCTCGACCTAGCGACCCCATGTCGTCGCACTGCCGCCGATCGTCGGCGAGCGATAGCAAAACCGACGCCAGTTCCGCGCCATTGCCTTCCGCGACGACGCGACCGCAGTTGGACGCGTCAATCACCCGCGCCAGTTCTCCGTCGGAATCACCGATGAAAATCACCGGTCGACTCGCGGCGAGTATGCCGAAGAATTTGCTCGGCACGATCAGACCCTCCAAGGAAGGCTTGAGGCTGACCAAGTGCAGGTTGCCGGCGGCCATCGAATCAGCCAGTCGGTCCAATGGTTGATAGGGAAGGAACCTCAGATTGTTCAGCCCAGTCGATTCTGCGCGTGATTTCAGTGCGTGATAGCCGCTGCCATCGCCAATGATCAGAAAGACGATTTCTTCGTGCACGCGCAGCGCCACCGCAGCGTCGAATATCGTCGTGTAGTCATGCGCACGACCAAGGTTGCCCGAGTAGGCGACGACAAAACGATCCATCAAGCCCAGGCGATGCCGCAGATCGCTCTCAGCGAAGGGCAGCGGATGGACCGCGCCCTCATGCGCCCAGTTCGGGACCACAGCATAGCGGGCAGTCGGCACTTGCGACCGCAGCAACTCGGCCATGCGCTCGCCGATAGCGACATTGATGCTTGCCCGGCGCAAGGAGCGATCACGCAGCCAGGCCAGCGCCTTTGCCAGAACCCCCGGGATTCGCGGCTGCCCCAAGGCAACCGCAACCTCTGGAAACACATCCTGCAGCCAGTTGATCAATCGCGCCCTGCGCAGTGAGGCGATGACTGCCACGACGACCGAAAGCAGCGGCGGATCGGTCTTTGCAACCACCAGATCATTTCGCCGTAGCAGGCGGAGCAGCGCCCACCCCACGGCCACATAGAAACTCAAATAGTCGACCGCCCGGCCCAACAATCGCGAGCGACCGAAGCGAGTCCCGCCGACGCGACGGATCCGGATCGCGCCCGCCTGATCATTCGCCGGCAGTTTCGCATCTGCGTCGCTGTAGAGTTGTCTGCTGCCCACCAACAAGACTTCAAAGCCGTTGGCCGCGAGGCTTTCCGCCAGGTCTGAGAGGATCTGGCTGGTTGCGGAATGGTCCGGGTGGACAAAGCGATTGACGAAGACGACCCGGGGCATCGATTTCACGCTGAAGCCCTGCTCAGCGAGCCCCTGATGGGCTCTCGGCAACATTTCGAGGCTTGCACTCAAGTTTCAGCCCGCCCTGCAAGGCGCCCCACCGTGCCTCGACATGCCAATGGCTGACCGTCGGATGCGATGGCAGCAATTGCACCGGCCAGCGCCAATGTCCGGCGCAGAGCAGCGCCTCTTTGCCGCCCGGCATCCACAGCTTGCTGCGCACGACCAGCGCTGCGGCCGGATGCGGGTCCGATTCGATCTCCAACTCGCAATGATTGTCGCCTGGTAAGGACGCGCCCAGTTCCACCGTCAGCAATGACTGAATCGGGCTCAGCACCGGCCATCGACGCAGTTGATCAGCCGAACGATACAGGCGTCTACCGCTCGCTTCAGCGTGTTTGGCAAACGGTCGGTAGTCGAAGTCATAGAGCGCTTTCCAGCGCTTCAGGCAATGGTCGGCAATGCGATGACTGGACAGTTCTTCGTCATTGATCGCATGCATCTGAACTTCGAGCTCCAGGCGATTCGGCAGAATCCGCCCACCTGGCTTGAGAAATCGATGGACCGCATCCGGCATGAAGCGCAGCACGCCCTCGTCCAGAGGATCGTTGCCGATGATCTCGCTGACCAGGACATCTGCACGTTCCGGCAGTTCGACCCGGTTGGACCATCCTCTCACCACCTTTACTTGATCCTGCAACCCATTGGCGGCAATGATCTGCTCGGCCACATCAGCAAATGCAGACGCTTCGATCGCATAGACCCGTGCCGCGCCCGCCCGGGCCGCTGCCATCGCCAGTATTGCGTTGCCAGTGCCCAGATCGACCACCACATCACCCGGCCGCACGTTTGCCTTGATCGCGTCCAGATAGGCCCTGGTGCGGACCTCATCGTTGAGCAACTCGATGTGCATCTCGATTTCGCGGCTCTGCGGCGTTGGTCGCGCGGCGAGTTCCATCCTCGACTCGCCGATCAGCACCCCTTCCTCGATCAGAACCTTGATCAAGCTCGTCAACTCAACCCAATCCACTGTCCCGGTGGCGTGCTTGCCAAGCTCTGAGACCAGCTGCGCAAGGCTCTTGGGAGACTCGAGAGCCGAAAATATTGCCAGTACTCGCCAAGGCAGCGAAAGCGATCGCTCTTCCAGCGTCGCGCGCAGTTGTCCGCTTGCAGGCACCGACCATTGCAGGCCCGGAGCAATCCGGAGCACGGCGCTTCCCTTGTCAGCGGCATCAACCACAGACGCAGGAACCCCAACAATTTTGTGGGTCAATCGGTAGTCCGTGCATGGAACGAATCATTTCCATTCGCGCTCGTTTGCAGCCATCGGCGTGCAGACTGTACTAATTTCGCCGCAGCTTCCAGCGCGGAAGCTCGGAAACCCAACGGGCAAGAGATCTGGGCCGCGCGTGTGGAACGTTGTCGACTGCGTCAAAAGGAAACTGAATCGGCGGCAAACTTTCCTTGGCCACGAATTCGTTGAGTTCCTGCGGCCAGATGGCGTCGAGCATCTCAAGGGACTGAGCAAATCCCCTATCCGCGACCTGCGGCATCCGCACCGGCGCCTTGGGACGCGATCGGATCGCCTCGGGCAGCAGGCCTTTTCCCGCCTCCCTGAGCAGATACTTCCGACTCATCCAGGGACTGGGCGGCAAGGAGAAACAGAACGAAATGACCCTGGAATCCAGGTAGGGATCGGTCCATTCGGGCGGCGTGTAGTCAAGTCCTACTGCCGCTCGGGCCTGAAACCACTTGGGCCACTGCAGCCAGAACTGCGCCAATGGATGGTGGGGGTGCAAGTCCTCATCTGGTTTCCAGGCCAGGTTGGTTTGCCACCGCTCCCGTAGATGATGGGTCGCCACGAAGTCCGCGGAGAGCCAATCCGGAAAGGGATGTGGCGCGTGCATGATCGCCTCGTCCGCCGGCAAACGACCCCATCCGCCACGCAGCCCGGTACCGATCGAAAGCTTGCTGCCCTGGAGCCTGGATACGCGGCGCGCGTGCACAGCATGCCTGAGTCCGAAATGCCGCAAGAGCCTGATCAGATTGGTGGATTCCGGCGCGATTGTGCTGTCTCCCGCGGAACCATAGATCACCAGTTCGTGGTCGGCCTCCAACTTCTCGTAGCTGGCATCCGGTGGCCTGGACATCAGGGTGTTCGGCGGATGCCATTGCGGTGGCGAGTTGGGCGTGCTTGCCATTAGCTCGTTCACCACCCGCTGATGCGGGATGCCCAATTCCGCGGCAAATGGCTGGGCCAATGCCCATTCCGGATCGTCCGCCGAAAGCACTGACGTCATCGCGGTCAGTTTGGCAGGCACCTCCCCTCGACGCGCCAACGATGCGGCCGCAGCGGTCAGTGTTGTCGAATCCAGCCCACCGCTCACTGGAAGCAGCACGCGAGGTGCCTCCAGCCTGTCACGCATGGCCTCGCGCATGACCTCGGCGAAGGCGTGCGGAATATCGGCCGGTGCAGGCGGCGGCGTGTGCACGAGGAGATCGGAAAACCGCCTTACCCGGCGACAGGAAACTCGCCCCTCGCGCAGAACCAGTTGGTGTCCTGGCTCCAAGGCGTGAATACCGGCAAACGGCGTTCTCTTCTTGTCGAAGAAATCCACATACCCATGCATAAGGAAGTCGGCCACCGACTGTGGATCGAGGGCAACGTCGCGATCCAACCACTCAACGACCGCCGGGAGTTCATTGGAAACCACGATCGCCGTGCTTGACTCGGCCCAGTAGATGGCGCGGGTCCCGAACAGGTCCACCGCTGCCATCAATTCACGCCTGTGACCGTCATAGATGACCAACGCGTAGTCACCCTCGAGTTCACCTGAGAATCGATCGCCAAAATTCTGGTATGCCCGGCCGACCAGTTCTACATCACTCAGGTTGGATGGTCGGGCAAGTCGTCGGGCAAGCATTGCCGGAGCATTGAGGCGTCCGTCGAAGACGACCGTGAGGGCACTGGCGGTCAAATCCATGGGTTGGGGCGAGCGATTGCGAGTACCCAGGAATCTGTTCGCTGCGGCAATTCTCACCGCATCCCTGGAGATACAGTTCTGTCCGTCTGGTCCCCGGTAGGTCAAGTGGGCCAGCGCTCTGCGCCAGGAAGCAGAATCCCGATCTTGCAATGAGGCGTCCTTGGAGGCTTCGATCAAGAAGGCCGTCATGTGCGCAAGCGCCTTCTCAAGTCCGACGCTGCTTAGTCGGAATTGCTGCCATTGATGAATTCTAGCGAAGGATCAGACACGACCACCAGATTTCGGCGATGCATCATCTCTAAAATGCGCGCCAGATCGCTGCCGGCCAATTCTGCCTGGATTGAAAACTCTGCCGATATGGCCTGTACCGCGGAATCGAAGGAATCACTCTCGCAAGCGATAGCCAGGAACCGACGACCGGTCGTGTTCAACGAGTGATAGCTCTCTGCCGGCAGATTAAGAAGGATCATTTCACCTTCTACTTCCTGGCAAAGCACGTCTGGCGCGACAGTCAACCAACTCATATTACAAACCCCCTGTCTGTAATCAGATA